>JASJFV010000041.1:0-21585 GCA_033791885.1 Gammaproteobacteria bacterium
TCATGAAAACGATGAGCGCGGATGGGAGTTGAGTGATGGCATTTTTTCATGACAACCGGTGAGGACTGGCGGGCAGCAGGTTAGCGACTTTTTCTTGAGATTATTGCCGATTGAGAGTCAGCTGTAAGTCTTCGGTCATAATTTTAAATCCACAGACACTAACACCAGTAGCCTATCCACCTGCTGACGAAATCAGCCTGTAGCAGAATTTGACTTGTCAGCCATTTTTCAGGCATAAAAAAAGGAGCGCAATGCGCTCCCGGTAAGACTTCTTCGTAGTCAGCTGAGCTTAATCTGGCCTAGCTGGTCCAGTTGCCGAAGTTGTCCTGGTTCTTTTCCAGTCCGTCGTCATAGCCGGCTTCATAGGCTTCAGTCAGCCTCTGCTCTTCACGCTTGACGTTACACAGGTAGCCACCTTGCCAACCCTGGATGTATTCATTGTCAACACCCAATTCTTCCATCTTGACCACTGCGTCATAATATTCTTTGTTCATGAAAAGTCCCCTATGTCCTTAAATGCTTTGTCAATTAGAAACCGAGTTGCCTGAAACAGGGCATCTCGCAAAAAATCAGTAAATAATTAAACCCTTATTTTGACCTATAATCACACAATTGTCCAGTTGGAATTGACCTCTCCGGAGCGGGTTCGCTGTAACACAATTTAATGCGTAAAAAACAATATTTTCCTATACTTATCAGTGATTAATCTCAGATAATTACTTATTGCACAGAGATCAATAGCGTCGCTGGCATTGAGAAATCATCACATATCCGGCAGCTAAAAATACACAACAACTTATGACTTTCTTCGCCCTCAGGTGTCATTCTCAGGCAGATAGTTCATCCATATACATTTTCCAGTGCATTTTTCCTTTTTCTTAGCTTTGCCATAGTGGCCATACGTCTATTGGCAATATCCCGACAACACAATCTGATATTATTGACGGTTTATAATGTAATAGTTTGTGGAGTAGATTATGAGCGATATGGATGACATTGATTTTGCCAGCGGCATGTCAGCATTTGAATCCAAGCATTTTTCAACAGCAATGCGTTTCCTCTCACCTTTGGCCGAAAAAGGCAATACCGACGCGATGCATCGCGTGGCAATCATGTACCAGAACGGCCTTGGCGTAGGACATGACCCGGAGGCCGCGCTGTCCTGGATGCTCAAAGCAGCTGAAGAGGGCTATGCAATTGCCCAGCATGGCCTGGCTTTCATGTTTATGGAAGGTGATGGTGTCGATAAAGACATGGATAAAGCAATTGAATGGTTTACCCTGGCCGCAGAACAGGGTCTTGCTGGATCGCAGACAACACTTGCAATGATTTACGAGGAAGGCAATGGCGTTGAGAAAGATCCTGAACTGGCTAAGGAATGGTATGCGAAGGCTGGCTTTTAATTAATCTCTATGTTTAATAATCCAGCTGGCGAAGCAATCTTACCTAACTGTCTAACTATTGAATCTTTAGCTTCCTGCATTGTGCGGGTAAAAAAATAATAATACTTAGGCACATTAAGTGATACTAACCTGGGTTTAACGGTCCGCATCACAGAAAAATTTTTATACATGGGAAAAACATAATGCGCCCTGCACATTTAATAAAAGTTCTGGAACGTGAGTTCCTCAGTGCCAGTGAAGGCCTGCATACGCCCGTCATGCTCTGGGGTCCCCCGGGCGTAGGAAAATCACAGATTGTTCAGCAGATTGCCGATTCACACGAAGTTGATGTTATTGACGTTCGGCTATCTCAGATGGAACCCAGTGATTTACGCGGTATACCGATGCGGGTAGATGACTTTGTTGAATGGGCAATCCCGTCAATGTTGCCGAATGTGGAGAGGCATGGTGAGACGGGCATCTTGTTTCTCGATGAAGTCACTTCCGCACCGCCCAGCGTTTCAGCGGCTGCCTACCAGTTAATACTTGATCGCAGTCTCGGAGAGTACAAGGTTCCTGACGGCTGGGCGATATTTGCTGCCGGCAACAGGCAGGGTGATCGTGGTGTCACCTATACTATGCCGTCACCGCTGGCGAACCGTTTTTCCCATTTTGATGTTGATATCAACCTTGATGACTGGGTCAACTGGGCATACACGAAAGGAATTGATGACAGGCTTATCGCTTTTCTTCGATTCCGTCCTGAAAAGCTATTTGAATTTGACCCGGCGCACAACCCTGTCGCATTTCCAACACCGCGTTCGTGGGAGTTTGCAAACAACGCCCTGCAGAAGTTTGAAGATCAGCCTGAACTGCTGACTGAAACACTACAGGCCTGTGTAGGGCCGGCAACTGGCATCGAATTAAAAGCCTATATTGATAATCTCACCAATATGCCTGACCTTGATGAAATCATTGAGGGCAAAGATGTGCCAGTACCCGGTGAAATAGATCTCCAATATGCCGTTGCCACCGCACTGGTTGGTCGCGCCATTCGTGTCAAGGGCAGCAATGACGCGACCAGGGTCATTGGCAATATTTTAAGTTTTGCCGGCAGTTTTCCACAGCGCGAAATGGGCGTAATGATGATTTCTGATATGCATCGTGCACTGGGTGAGGACCTATTTACTGTGCCGGAGTTTGACCAGTGGGCAGATTCTATTGCAGACCTGATGATTTTCGGGCGCTAGAAGTCCTGACTGTCAAACGATGATACTTAAGGAAATTGAACAAAAACTTGCGACTGCACGCACCAGGCTCATCCTTGACAGGCCTTTCCTTGGCGCACTGGTTTTGCGTCTGCCATTGGTAGCAGCTGAGCGGAAGTGGTGTAAAACCACTGCAACCGATGCCCGCAAGCTTTATTACAACCCGGACTTTATTGATTCGCTGACCCTTCAGGAAACAGAGTTTATGCTGGCGCACGAGGCCCTGCATTGTGGTCTTGCGCATTTTGCTCGCAGAGAAAATCGCCTTAAGTGGCGCTGGGATATTGCCTGTGACTACGCAATTAATCCCTTGTTGCTTGATGAGGGTCTGACAGCACCCTTTGGTATCCTCTATGACAGGGGGTTTGCTGAAATGACCGCAGAGGAAATTTATCCCTACCTTGATAAAAAGATGGCTGATCAAACAATTGATCAACACATCTACGATGCAGAAGAAGATGACGGTAACCAGGGTGAAGGGACGGGTGAATTGCCATCACACGGGAACCAGTCTGAAGCCGATGGCGAGGTCACTGAAAAGGGCGGTGGCAGTGATATCAAAGGCAAGACCGGTGGCAAGGCAGAATCCGATAGCGATGCGGGAGGAGCCAGGCGCCCACGGCCATTAAGTGGCCAGGAACGGGAAGATCTATCTGTCCAATGGCAGCAACGGCTGGCAGGAGCGGCACAGCAGGCGATGCAGGCCGGCAAGCTGGCGGGTTCCCTGGCCCGACTGGTTGATCATATGCTTCAGCCGAGTTTGCCCTGGCGCATGCTGCTGGCGCGTTATCTAAGCTATATCGCACGAAATGATTACAGCTACATGCGGCCATCAAACCGGCGCGATGGCCCGGCCATTTTCCCGAGTTTGCGCAGCACAGAAGTCAATATAGTTGTCGTGATCGATACCAGCGGTTCAATTAGCAACGGTGAAATCAGTGAATTTCTCAGCGAGATTAATGCCATTAAAGGCCAGTTATCTGCTCGAATTACCTTGCTTGCCTGCGATGCCAAACTGGACAGTGATTGTCCATGGAGATATGAACCATGGGAAGAAGTGCATTTACCTGAAAAACTTTCTGGTGGTGGGGGAACATCATTTATACCACCTTTTCAGTGGTTGCAGCAGCAGGACATACAAGCTGATTTACTGGTTTATTTTACCGATGCTGAAGGGGAATTCCCTGCACAGGAACCCGCTGTAGATGTGTTATGGCTGGTAAAAGGAAAAAGTAAAGTGCCGTTTGGCACGCGCGTGCAGCTGAATTAACGAACACTCAATAACAAACCCATGCCACTATCAAACGAAGATAATCTGCGAATTAACGTATTGCTTAGACAGAATCTCTATGCCTTGCGTATTGATGAGTCAAAAATGCTTATTGATGCCCTGACTGAACGTGGTGAAGGGCAGGTGGTATTGAATGCGAATTGCCGTGATGAAAAGTATATCGCCATGGTCAAGGAATTGATTTCCACCTATGTGCTGGGTTCTCCGATTGGCTACCCGGTCTATATTCATCGCTGGATAAGGATGGGGCAGTCACGAAAAGAAGAAAGCCTGCAGAACCTGCTGAAACTGGGGGAACCCGAGGCCGTTGTAGCCGTTGCAAATAGTAGAGATCTGCCGGTGGAGGTGGCACGGCATGCCTGGTGGGCGCAACCGACAGAAGAAAATGCCCGCATATTACTGCAGCATCAGAGTGTTGTTGATGATGAGCTGGGTCAGGAGCTTGCCGTTTTTCTGATGGAGTTCCTGCCGTTCGAAGCGGATGCCCTGCGCATAGTCGAAACAGTAAGTTTACTGCTTCAGCCGGGAGTGTTGACAGATGAAGACCGCCAGAGTCTATGGAAAAAAGCCGCACATAAATCTGCCTACTACCCCGGTTTTTTGATTGCAACAGCAAATGACTTACCACTCAACACAGAAGAGCATGAGAGCTACCCTGGGCTAAGCCGGTTGCTTGCGGACCCGATCAATAACGGCAATAAAGCCGCTGAATATTTTCTCTGGTGTCATAGCGACAAGGGACAGGCATTTCTACAAACCATAAAACTGTCATTAAAAAGACCTGCACAGCAGGCAGTTGTGGTAACGCTACTAAATGCTGTTGGCCATCACTTCTCAGACCTGGGCGTGACGCGACGCTTTCGAATTATTGAAGATCTCAGTGCTTTCAACAACAGGCTAGTTAAAGGGGAGTGTGAGAATGAATACCATAATCTTTCAACAGAGATAGAACAGATCATTGAGCGAGTAGCCGACGGTAAAGAACGTACACTGGCCATGCTAGGACTTGCGCAAATGAGTGAAACCTTGCTGGACCCTTTATTTGGCGGTACAGACTGCCTCGGTAGTGTGATGCGTAAACGAATCAAGCCTGTCAGCGAACCCCTGCTCGATATGATCAGGACACTTGAACAATGATAAGTACAATATGGAGAAGCGATTTATGGCCGCAGTAGACATGGATGATTCGGTAAACGTTTATGGTGAACCGCTGGAATCTTGCAGTGACGAACCTGTTACCGGTTTTTACAGAGATGGCAAGTGCAATACCTGCGAAGAAGACCTGGGCTCGCATACGGTTTGCATTAAGGTGAACGGTGACTTCCTTGAATTTTCACGCGCACATGGCAATGATTTGTCAACACCAATGCCCCAGTTCGGATTTGCTGGTCTGAAACCCGGAGACAGCTGGTGTCTTTGTGCAGCAAGATGGCTTGAAGCCTATGAACAGGGAATGGCACCGCGTGTGCATATGACGCGAACTCATATTCGTGCTCTTGAAGTTGTGCCACTGGAAAAGCTTAAAGAATTTGCTGCCGACCTGAATTAGACTGGCATCTGAAGCGCCCGACAATGCGTGCCAGTAATGCCGATTTACTACCAGGAAAGTATCAACAATCACGCCGCTTTTAATATACTCTAATGTACAATTGATAAGAGTTAATAACAGTGTTATCTATATCGACTGGTTAATTTGTATCTAATCTTTCCAAGGAGTCGACTATGTTCCACCCAATATCAATCCCGTTTGGCTGTGTCATGCTGTTCAATGTTGTCAATCTGAAAGAGGGCGTCACCATTGAAGATGTTGAATTAACGCTCGGCGAAATGTGCAATGTCGTCAAGAATACCTATGGTGATGACAATGGTGGCTTCATTGGCGGCCAGGTCTATAAGTACACCGGCTTTGTTTCAAACGAGGGCTCATTTGATTCAAAGAAAATGACCGAAGACCACCTGGTGATCATGACATTCTGGCAATCATTCGAACAGCACGAAAAATCGCATGCAGATGCTGTCTTTAAAGAGAAGTTTTCTGAACTCGCTGAGTTTTGTGATGAAACCTACGAACTCGGCTATGAGATGCTGTGGCAGGGGACGCCTGAGTAGCAGTATCAATTATTATTACCTATTCAAGCATGACATTTCCTGCTATTTCGAATATATGAAAGTCACTAACGTCGCGCTTTCAATCCTGGTAACAGTGAAACTTGAAGACCTCGACAGCCATTCTGCTGCAGCATCGGCCGTAGTGGGAAAAGAGCTGGCGAAACAGGTTGCGAACTACGAGAAGGAAAATCAGCTGGGTTACTACCCGGCGCTGGATTTTTTTCAACAGTCTGCTGTAGGCGTTGAGCCGGATTTACTCGATGCAGCTGACAACCTGGCCTGGCTCGCCACACGCCTGGTGCGGGAAGAAGTACGCAAGCGATTACGTCCTATTTTTGCCAGTCTACGCATTGATTCAATGCAAAACCTGGTTTACACCATGCCAAAAGTTCGCCCTGGTAAGGCGCCTTCTTTAGATGAGCTGGCAGAGCACTTCACAGCCAACAAAGTCAGACTGGAATTGACTGCACGTATAATGAATCAGGATGGTCAGGAAAAAGACCTTAAACGGTATTCCTCGCACCTTGTCCATCGCTGGTTGAAGGAACACTTTGAAGCTATCGAAGTAACGAGCTGCCGCCAGCAGGACTGATTTCACTAATACCCGTTTGTTAAACACAGGTTCGCTGCCCTGCCACCTGTGCTTGCATGATTGCCTGTTCTATTTCTCGGCATGAAATGTCCGGAATTTATAGAGGTGACGGGTAGTATTTGATAAAATTAGTCGGTTATCTATTTACTGTTTACCTGGCCATATGGGAGCTACTATGGACTTTCTACCCATCTTTCTAAATGTAAAACAACGTGACTGCCTGGTTGTCGGCGGTGGTCAGGTTGCTGCCAGGAAGGTCGCACTACTGGAAAAAGCAGGTTCCGCCATCACCGTAATCTCACCGCTGTTGTGTGATGATCTGGCTGCAATGGCGGCAGCAAAAACTATTTCACACATTAGTCGTGAATTCAAAGATACAGATATTAATAACCAGTCCGTAATCATCGCATCTACTGATGACAGAAATATCAATGAGCGTATTTCAGCCATTGCGCAGGAAAGAGGAATCCCGGTCAACGTCGTTGATAATCCCGATTTATGTAGTTTCATGATGCCATCGATAATTGACCGTTCTCCGGTACAGGTAGCTGTTTCCACAGGCGGCGCCTCGCCGGTACTGGCAAGATTACTGCGTGGCCGACTCGAATCATCAATCCCGTCGGCCTGCGGAAGGCTGGCCAGCCTGGTAGAAGAATACCGCGATGCTGTAAAAAAGCGTTTCTCTAATGTTGAATCCCGACGTTATTTCTGGGAACGGGTACTACAGGGAAGCATTGCCGAAATGGTCTATGCCGGGCGTGATGAGGAAGCAAAAGCGGCCCTGTCTGAAGAAATCAGCAAGGATGATCAGGAACTCGATGATGTCGGCCAGGTATACCTCGTTGGAGCAGGGCCCGGTGACCCTGATCTCCTGACATTTCGTGCCTTGCGCTTAATGCAGCAGGCTGATGTGGTAGTTTATGACCGGCTGGTATCTGAACCGATACTGGATATGGTTCGTCGCGACGCACAGCGTATATATGCCGGTAAAGAGCGCAATAAACACACTATTCCGCAGGAAGACATTAATCACCTGCTGGTCAGGCTCGCCAAAGAAGGGCATCGTGTATTGCGCCTGAAGGGCGGTGACCCGTTTATTTTTGGTCGCGGCGGAGAAGAAATTGAAGGGCTTATGGAAGAGGGGATTCCATTTCAGGTAGTGCCTGCCATTACTGCAGCATCAGGATGCTCTACCTATTCAGGCATACCCCTGACGCACCGCGATTATTCACAGGCCTGTACGTTTGTCACCGGACATCTAAAAGATGGTACCTGCAATCTCAACTGGCCAGCCCTGGCACAACCGAATCAGACCATTGTATTTTACATGGGACTGCAGGCTGTTAATGTGATTTGTAAAGAGCTGATTGCACATGATATGCCGCCCACGACACCTGCCGCACTTATTCAGCAGGGCACTACGCCTGAGCAGAAGGTTTATGTTGGCGATCTCGATAGCCTGCCTGAACTTGTCAGGCTGAATAAAATCAAGGCACCAACGCTGATAATTGTTGGTCAGGTGGTTCAGCTCAGAGAGAAACTAAACTGGTACAAGAGCGGAAATAGATCTCCGATAAAATAATATGTTTCAGAGAATTAAAGAAGATATAGAAAGTGTTTTCGAACGTGATCCCGCGGCCAGGAATACACTAGAAGTGCTGACGACCTATCCAGGCCTGCATGCAGTCTGGGGCCACCGCATGAGCACGTTTTTGTGGCACCATCACCTCAAATGGCTGGCCCGAGTAGTATCGAATCTTTTTCGCTGGCTCACGGGCATTGAGATTCATCCCGGTGCGACAATAGGCTGCCGCTTTTTTATTGACCATGGGATGGGTGTCGTCATCGGTGAAACTGCTGAGATTGGCAACGATTGCACGCTATATCACGGCGTGACATTGGGCGGCACCAGCTGGGATAAAGGCAAGCGCCATCCGACGCTGCAGGATAATGTTGTGATTGGCGCCGGGGCAAAGGTGCTCGGTCCTATTACGATCGGCACCAGTGCAAAAATTGGTTCTAATTCAGTGGTGGTTAAAGATGTGCCAGCGCGTGCAACAGTCATTGGCATTCCTGGCCATATCGTCCATGAGAACCTTGATCAAAATGACAAGAAGCGCAAAGAGCAGGCTAAAAAGATTGGTTTTACTGCTTATGGTGAAACACAGGATTCTGCTGACCCGGTAGCACAGGCGGTTAATCACATACTTGAGCATCTGCATGCGGTCGACGCACGAATCAACCTGATTGATGGAAAGCTGGAGCAGGCTGGTCTTGCAGAAGGATTGAGTGAAATGCCGGAACTTGCGGCAGAAGAACTGAGCAGTGGTAGTGATAAACCTGCGGAGGAAAAGAATTAGTAATAATACTTGACTAAATTAGTCAGGTATTTGATAATATCAAATTATATCATTTTATTCTTTTAACTGCGAGTAACCACTATGAGACTGACTACAAAAGGCCGTTACGCTGTAACAGCCATGCTTGATCTTGCCATCCATTATGAAAAAGGTGCTGTAACGCTGTCAGACATTGCTGGTCGACAGGGCATATCGCTATCCTACCTGGAGCAGTTATTCGCCCGATTGCGCCGCAAAGGACTGGTACAGAGCACGAGAGGGCCTGGCGGTGGCTATCGTCTGGCCACAGAACCAGAAAACATTCCCGTTGCAGAGATTGTCTCAGCTATTAATGAAAATGTTGATGCTACACGCTGCGGTGGCGAGAAAAACTGTGACAAGGACAGTCGTTGTCTTACCCACTATCTGTGGGAAGATTTGAGCACACGAATACACGAGTTCTTAAATCAAATTACTCTGGGTGATCTTGTTAATCAGCCGAATGTTCAGGAAGTTGCCAGCCGCCAGGAAGAAAAAGCCATAGTATCTGCGGTATTACAGCCATCTAGAACACAGTAAGTTACATTGAGTAATGGTGCGTAATTAACACTGAATTTCTGACAAGTAGAGAAAAAGTAGAGACGATGAAACCTATATACCTTGATTATTCAGCAACAACCCCGGTAGACAAACGGGTAGCAGAAAAAATGATGCAATATCTGACCATGGATGGTGAGTTTGGTAACCCAGCCTCACGCTCACATGCCTATGGCTGGGAGTCGGAAGCAGCTGTTGAAGAAGCACGAAAACAGGTTGCGGCATTAATCAATGCTGACCCCAGGGAGATCGTATGGACATCGGGTGCTACCGAGTCGAACAACCTGGCAATCAAAGGTGCGGCACATTTCTACCGTAAGAAAGGTAACCATATTATTACCTGCAAGACCGAGCATAAAGCAGTACTTGATACTTGTCGCCAGCTGGAACGCGAAGGATTCGAAGTCACTTACCTTGACCCTGAAGAAAACGGTCTGGTTGATCTCGGTAAACTGGAAGCAGCAATCAGGCCTGATACTACATTGATCAGCATCATGCATGTTAACAATGAAATCGGCGTGATTCAGGATGTTGCTGCAATAGCCGAAATTGCCCACAAACATAAAGTTATTTTCCACACCGATGCCGCCCAGAGCGCAGGGAAAATACCTATTGACGTCAAGTCAATGGATATCGACATGCTGTCACTGTCTGCGCATAAAATTTACGGGCCGAAAGGGATTGGCGTCCTTTTCGTCAGGCGTAAACCACGCATCCGGATTGAGGCGCAGATGCATGGCGGCGGTCATGAGCGCGGCATGCGCTCCGGTACTCTGCCAGTTCACCAGATTGTTGGCATGGGCGAAGCATTCCGCATTGCAGGTGACGAAATGGCGGAAGAATCTGTAAGGATTCTGGGTTTACGTAATCGCTTGCTTAATGGCTTCAAGGATATGGATGAAGTATATGTGAATGGTGATATAGATCATCGCATACCGGGGAATATTAATATCAGTTTTAACTTTGTCGAAGGTGAGTCTCTCATTATGGCCCTGAAGGACCTGGCCGTATCGTCAGGTTCAGCCTGTACTTCTGCCAGCCTTGAGCCTTCCTATGTGCTTCGCGCACTGGGTAGGAATGATGAACTTGCGCATAGCTCTATTCGTTTCAGTATCGGGCGCTTTACGACTGAAAAAGACATAGACCAGGCCATTCAGCTGGTGCGTGACAATATCGATAGATTGCGTGAGCTTTCACCTCTATGGGATATGTTTAAGGACGGGGTAGACCTGGATAAAGTAGAATGGGTTGCACACTAGTAGATGATTATTTTTGTCTAAATCATGACAGTGCAGTGTGAAAGAAGCGGAGTAACGTAATGGCAATTAGTCTGACAGAAAAAGCAGCAGAACATGTGCTTAGTTTTATTGAAAAAAGGGGCGGGGCGGCAGGTCTGCGGCTGGCGGTAAAAACCTCTGGCTGCTCAGGCCTGGCTTATGTGCTGGAGTTTGTTGATGAGATCGAAGACACAGATGAAGTTTTTGAATCTTCCGGGGTAAAAGTCATCGTTGATAAAAAAAGCCTGATCTATCTTGATGGTACAGAGCTGGATTATAAACGCGAGGGCCTGAATGAGGGTTTTGAGTTCAATAATCCCAATGTTAAGGACGCCTGCGGTTGTGGAGAAAGCTTTACTGTCTAGCAGCCTGAAAATAGTTCAGCTTCCCCCTGCAATATAAGCAAGTACAGTCCTGCCCATGCAAACTACGTTCGAAAATAATTTCTTCGATCTTTTCGGTATCGATAGATCATATTCGCTTGATCGACTTTTATTGCGTGATCGTTTTCGCGAACTGCAGAAGAAATTCCACCCCGATAATTTTGCCAGTGCCAGTGAGCAGGAGCGTCGTCTCTCAGCACAGTATGCAGCCCTGATAAATGAAGCCTATACAACCCTGAGCGATCCCATGCAGCGTGGACGCTACATACTTAGCTTGCATGGCATTGACACCAACGAAGTGCATGACACCAGCATGGACCCGCATTTTCTGATGCAGCAGATAGAACTGCGTGAAGCGCTGGATGCTGCGCAATCATCCGCTGAACCCATCGATGCACTGTCCAGACTTTCAGAAAAGGTCAACGATGAGTTCTCAAAAAGGGAAGCAAGTATAGGCGAGATATTGGATAATACGCGCGGACCAGACTCCGACCTGGATACTGCACGTCACCTGGTACGTGAACTACAGTTTCTCATTCGCATGCGAAACGAAATCGAAGAGGCAGAAGAAGCACTATTCTGATGCGGGTTTGACGCAATTCATTTCCTACTGAATCCTGAAGACAGTACAGAGATTATCAATGGCACTATTACAAATAAGTGAACCCGGAAAATCCACCAATCCACACGAGCACCGACTGGCGGCAGGGATAGACCTGGGTACAACCAACTCACTGATTGCAACAGTGCGCAGCGGCGAAGCCATCGTGCTGCCGGATGAAGAAGGTCGCTTCCTGCTACCTTCGGTTGTGCGTTTTAAAGCAAACGGCAATCCGCAGATTGGCTATCCGGCACTGGATGCCAGTATTGATGACCCGATGAATACCATTACTTCAGCCAAACGAATGATTGGCCGCAAGACAGCAGATATCAAGTCACTACGCGACCAACTGCCTTACAAATTCGATGATGAGTCTGCCAATGTGCCGAGGATAATAACGGCAGATGGCCCGCGCAGTGCAATAGAGGTCAGTGCCGAGATCCTGACAGAACTAAAAAAACGCGCAGAAACTTCGCTGAGAGGGAATCTGGGCGGTGTTGTAATTACTGTACCGGCCTATTTTGATGATGCTCAGCGGCAGGCAACAAAAGATGCTGCCAAGCTGGCGGGGCTGAATGTCATGCGTTTGCTCAACGAACCCACCGCAGCTGCCGTAGCCTACGGTCTCGATCAGGGGTCTGAAGGCATCTATGCTATCTATGATCTCGGTGGCGGGACATTCGATGTTTCCATTTTACGCCTCAACAAGGGCGTTTTTGAAGTGCTCGCCACTGCAGGAGATTCAGCATTGGGCGGTGACGACATGGACAGGCTGATTGCTGAATGGATGCTTGATGAAATCGACGATGACGAACTGTCCGCCAATAGCCACTTTTTGCGCCAGGCTCTGGCCGCTGCCCGTAATGCTAAAGAGGAATTAACAGAGAATAACTCTACAGATGTTTCGCTCAATCTGCCAGATGGTTCGAGCAGGACCATCGAGCTTGATCGCACAACTATGGACGGCATTATCGCCCCGATTATTGATAAGACATTATTGCCCTGCCGGCGCACTTTGCGTGACGCTGGCCTGGATAAAGAAGATATCGACGGTATCGTAATGGTGGGTGGTTCAACCCGCGTCCTCAGTGTTAAGGATAAGGTGGAAACGTTCTTTGCAAAAGAACTGTATACCGGTGTTGACCCGGACCAGGTCGTCGCCGTAGGCGCTGCGATTCAGGCTGATATTCTGATAGGCAACCGATCTGCTGATCAAATGTTGTTGCTTGATGTGATCCCGCTGTCCCTTGGTATTGAAATTATGGGTTCCATGGTGGAGAAAATTATTCCGCGAAATGCAACGATTCCTGTCACCCGTGCACAGGAATTCACCACCTATAAAGACGGACAGACGGCAATGTCGATTCATGTCGTACAGGGTGAACGCGAACTGGTTTCCGATTGCCGCTCACTGGCACGTTTCGAATTGCGCGGCATACCGCCATTGGCTGCGGGAAGCGCCCGTATAAAAGTAAGCTTTCAGGTTGATGCGGATGGTTTGCTGAGTGTCACTGCCCGGGAAGACACAACCGGCATCGAAACACAGGTCGACGTGAAGCCGTCATATGGACTGACAGATGATGAAATAGAGCAAATGCTGCGCGATTCAATTACCTTTGCCGACGACGACATTCATGCCCGATTACTGGCAGAACAGCGTGTCGAGGCAGAACGCGTCATCCTTGCAATTCAAAGCGCATTAGATGCGGATGGCGACAAGTTTCTCGATGATAATGAACGCACGGGGCTTTTGAATGGTATACAGGCGCTGACAAAATTGATCGCAAATGATGACTCAGAATCGATTAAACAGGCTGTCAATGACCTCAATCAGCTATCTGAAGTCTTTGCTTCACGTCGCATGGATGCCAGTATCCGCAGTGTAATGGCAGGCCATAACATTAATGAATTCAGTGAGTAAACAATGACCAAATTGAAATTCCTGCCTCACCATGAGGTTTGCCCGGATGGACTTGAAATAGAGGTCGAACCTGGGGATACGATTCTGAATGCAGCATTGGCAAATGGTATTGATATTGAGCATGCCTGCGAGAAAGCCTGTGCCTGTACGACCTGTCATGTCATTATCCAGCAGGGTTTTGATTCTCTGAATGAGTCAACTGACAATGAAGAAGACATGCTGGATAAGGCATGGGGCGTAGAACCGGATTCAAGGCTTTCATGTCAGGCTATCGTTGCAGATGAAGACCTGGTTATCGAAATCCCCAAATACACCATCAACCAGGTTTCTGAGAACCACTAAACGGAGAATTGAGATGTCATTGAAATGGACTGACAGCCTGGATATTGCTATTGAGTTATCCGACAACAATCCTGATATCGATCCTTTGACCATTGCTTTCCCGCAGTTAATGGAGATGGTGATAAATCTCGATGGATTCGATGACGACCCCGAGCATTGCGGTGAAAGGATACTCGAAGCCATCCAGATGGCCTGGATCGAAGAACAGGAATAAGGATGAAAGATCTTAGGTTAGGCATTAGAGACCTGCATTGAAGCAATATTCATTCGCAACCACAACGCTAGGCTGCAAGGTAAATTTGTTTGAATCTGGCCTGATCGGCCATTCTTTGCAAAATATTGACTGGAAGCAGGTTGAGCACACAGACCGTGCTGATCTGTACATCGTCAACACTTGTACTGTTACCAGCGAAGCAGACCGCCAGGCGAGGCAAACTGTTCGCAGATTGATCCGGCAGAATCCCCAGTCTCTGATTGTTGTCACCGGGTGCTATGCACAAATCTCTCCTGATGCCTGTGCTGAGATCCCCGGTGTCGACCTGGTACTGGGAAATGACCGCAAACTGGATTTATATCAATTATTACCTGATCTGCTGCAGGGAAAGCTGCCTCCTGTACTGGTAGGCGATCTGAATGAGCATGTTTCCCTGCCACAGGACATCATTGAAACCGTTGAAGGTCATACGCGGGCATTTGTGCAGGTTCAGCAGGGCTGCAACCAGGGTTGCACATTCTGCATTATTCATACCGCGAGAGGGCCTTCACGGTCTTTCCCGATCACCTTGATTAAAAGACAGATCGAAAGACTGGTATTGAATGGCTATCGTGAAATCGTCCTCTGTGGTGTGGATATTGGCAGTTACGGGGAAAACCTGAATGCTGACGGGCAACAGTACAATCTGGCAAAGCTGCTGCAGGAGGTTTGCCGTCTGGATGGAGATTTCAGGCTGCGCATCAGCTCCATCGATCCTTCATATCTCGACGCAGAATTGATCGACGTCCTCGCCAGTGAGAAGAAAATATGTCCACATTTTCATCTCTCTCTGCAAAGTGGCAATACCCTGATACTAAAACGCATGAAACGCCGTTACACTGCTGAACAAATGTATGAAAGGGTAGGCGAATTAAGCAGGAGAATACCTGATGCCGTCTATGGAGCGGACATTATGGCAGGATTTCCAACAGAATCAGAGCAGGCATACACAGACAGTGTCGCCATGATTGAACGTCTGGGGATTGCATTTCCCCATGTTTTTAGTTATTCAGACCGCCCGGGTGTACCAGCGGAACGCATCCCCAACCAGGTTCCTCATGCGTTGCGCAAGCAACGAAGCCGGCAGTTGATAGAAGCGGGTGAGCGGGTGAGGCAGGATTTGTTCAGGCAGCTGCTTGAAAAACGTGCTAACGCTATAGTGCTGGTCGAAAAACAGGATAAAGAACATGCCCAATGGTCTACAGGGCGTTCAGCAGAATATCTGCCAATTATCATTCAAGGTGCCGCATTCGAGCCGGGTAACTTGATAAATGTACAAATAACCGGTGTAGACGGTGCCAGACTGATTGCCCGACCTGTCTGAGACAGGTAAAATGCTATAGCTTAACTCTGCTGATTTACTAAGACTGTATATATTTTAATTTCAACAAGTTGAGTGTAGTCAGGGTTGTTTAAAGCGCTATCCGCCTCCACATCATACACTCTAATAAATCCAGTTATAGTAAGGCAGAGACAGCTAGACAGGAGTTTCTGCATAATCCTGCTTTCGGCGGGTGTAAAAAGATGACCTGCTTATGTCTAACCAGCTAATTATATTAAACGCAGCATAAACGTGTAACAGAAAGATACTTTATGGAATTATCTGTAACAGCTATAGCAACAACCCAGGCATCTCTGGAGAACCTGATGGGACACGACCGTCAGGCGTTAGAGGAGTATTTTGCCTCCATTGGGGAGAAATCATTTCGTGCCACCCAGGTTTTGAAATGGGTACATCAGCAGGGTATCTATGATTTTTCTGACATGACCAACCTGAGCAAGTCTCTCAGAACAAATCTAGCCAGCAGGGCGACATTTACAGTGCCGGATATCATTAAGGACCAGGTGTCTGATGATGGTACACGCAAATGGCTTTTGCGGCTGGAGGATGGCAACAGTATTGAAACCGTCTTTATCCCGGAAGCTGGACGAGGCACTTTATGCGTGTCATCACAGGTTGGTTGCGCACTGAATTGCAGTTTTTGTGCAACTGCCAGGCAGGGTTTTAATCGCAATCTCACTTCTGCGGAAATAATCGGTCAGCTGCGACTGGCGAATCAGCTGCTGGTAAGCTCGGATAATGACCGTCCCGTTACAAACGTTGTCATGATGGGCATGGGTGAGCCTTTGATGAATTATGATAATGTTGTCAGGGCAATGCAGCTGATGCAGGAAGATTTTGCCTATGGCCTGTCAAAGCGTCGTGTCACCTTGAGTACTTCCGGGCTTTTGCCTGAAATGAAGCAACTGAGCAAGGATTGCGCTGTTAGCCTTGCTGTTTCACTGCATGCAGCAGATGATGAACTGCGCAATGAACTGGTGCCAATTAACCGAAAATACCCGATTAGGTAACTTATGATGGCCTGCCGTTAATATACAAACGGGCTGCCGCATCAGAAGATAACCTTTGAATATGTCATGCTTGACGGTGTAAACGACTCGGATAACGATGCCAGAAAGCTGGCGAAAATGGTCGGAAATGTACCGTGCAAAATTAACCTGATTCCCTTCAATACATTTGATAACAGTGGTTACAGCAGCTCGTCATTGACGCGCATCAATCACTTTCGCGATATATTAATGCAGAAAGGAATTATGACCGTAACGAGAAAGACACGAGGTGAAGAAATCGATGCGGCCTGTGGTCAGCTGGCGGGAAAATTCACTGATAGAACACGGCGTTCTGAACGTTTGCAACAGGCGCAATTCACGGGTGACATATCTTGAAAGCTATTATCACAATATTATTGCTGTCCCTGCTTACGAGTTGTGTAACAGAAAAAGCCTTCCCCGAGCCTGAAGTACAACCTGCCGTCGATCGATCAAAGATTCACGCGGAACTGGCCGGTAATTATTTACAACGTGGCCAAATTGAAGTCGCCATTGAAGAAGTCAATAAAGCACTCGATCTCGATAAGAACAATAAATCAGCCAATTACATTATGGCGCTGATTCAGATTAAGTTAAACAAGCCTGAAAATTCAGCGCGCTATTTCAAGAAGGCCATCGCAAAACCAGACCCGCTACCAAGTGCTCAGCATGATTATGCGAACCAGCTGTGTCGCAATGGGAAATACCAGGAGGCTGAGGATATATACCGGGCCTTGCTGGATAACACACTGTACAAGGCGCGGGCAAGATTGCTGATGAATGTAGGAGCATGCTTCTACAAGCAGGAAAAATACAAGGAAGCTGAAAATGCCATGCGGCAGTCATTGCGAATTAATCCTAATTCGTCGAATGCACTACTGCAAATGACTAAAATCAGCTTTATCAATGGCAAAACACTGGAAACACGTGGCTGGTATCAGCGCTATTTCCAGCTCGCAAGAGGCAATGCTGAAATCCTCTACATTGCGTACCAGACTGAAAAATCATTGGGTGATAAAAATGCATCTGCAAGTTATGCCTTGAGATTGCGCAGTAACTATCCCAACTCCAGCCACGCAAAAAAGCTGAATTACTAATTATTGAGAAAAATAGCTGTGAACGAAGAGATGTTTCCAAATCAAGATGACCAGGTTCTCGGGCCAGGCAAACTACTGCAAGTCGCACGCGAGGAAAAAAACCTTCGCCCTGAAGATGTTGCATACGAAATACGACTGACACCTTCTCAGGTACTGGCGCTGGAGGAAAATGATTACTCGAGAATGCCGGAAGAAACCTACATCAGGGGATATCTGAGAAATTATGCCAGGCTGGTGGATATCCCTGAAAATGATATTTTAATGGCTTTTGCAAGATTGACGCGCAGCAGTGAGAAAAAACTACAACCGGTGATGCCGGCAAGTGAAAGTGACATCAATAAAGGTGGAAAAGGAATCCGTCTGCTGGCGGTATTCATCATTATCGCCGTCATCGCAGTGAGTGCTGTGTGGGTTCTCGAGCCTTATGACAAACTTATTGGTAAGGATACTGTTGAAAAAACGGCCACACCGGTGGCTGAAGAGAAAATTGTGCTGAAGGAAGTGCCGGTTGGTGCCAGCACATTAAACCTCGGTGCACCGCCTGACAGTAACGTTGTAGAAAAAACCTCGATAACATCAATAACTGCAGCAGAACCGCTTCCTGTAGATAAACCTGTCACTGTCATACAGGCTCAACCTGCTGCCAGCGTGGTACAGGAAGCGATAACCACTCCTGTTGAAGCAGTACAGGTTCAACCCGAAACTCAAACTGAAGCAACTAGTCCAACGCAGGCTGCTGAAGCAGTAGAAACAATCGTCGCTGCTGAGACGGCTGAAGCTCCGCAAGCAAATACGACAGCGACTAATGCAGTTATAGAGACTGAAATCGGCACACAAGTGGCTGGTGAAGGAACCCTGTCTATCAGTTATGAAAAGGACAGCTGGACAGATGTACGCGATGCTAATGGTAAAAAGCTATTGTATCGAACGGTAAAGAAAGGTGAAAAAATTACCCTCGCCGGCAAGCTACCGATGTCATTGTTCTTTGGCTTCGCGCAGGGAGCCAAGGTTAGCTTCAATGGACAGGAAATTGACGTTCCAGCCTATACCAGAGGGGTATTTGCCCGTTTCACGGTTGGCGAAGCAGTGAATCCGTAAAATCATGTCAAATTCAATTCAGGCTATTCGGGGCATGAATGACCAGCTTCCCGATGAACTTATCTGCTGGCAGCAACTAGAGCGTACAGCCAGTGAAGTTTTCAGACTATTCGGTTATCGAGAAGTTCGTTTACCTGTGGTTGAGAAAACCGAGCTCTTCGCTCGTTCAATCGGGCAGGCAACTGACATAGTAGAAAAAGAGATGTATACCTTCCAGGGCCGCAATGGTGATCAACTGTCACTGAGGCCTGAAGGAACCGCCGGTGTTGTCCGGGCAATGCTGCAGCATGGTTTGCTTCACAACGCGATACAGCGGATCTGGTACACAGGTCCGATGTTTCGCCATGAACGTCCGCAAAAAGGCCGTTATCGGCAATTTCACCAGATTGGTGTCGAAGCCTATGGCATGGCAGAAGCTGACCTCGATGTTGAAGTTATTTCTCTGACCTGGCAGTTATGGAAACAACTCGGACTGACCGGGGCACAACTGGAGATCAATACGCTCGGAACAGCAGAATCCAGAAAAATTTACCGTTCAGCACTGGTTGATTTTTATCAGTCAAACCGGGACAGTCTCGATGAAGACTCACTGCGACGCCTGGAAAAAAATCCATTACGTATTCTAGATAGTAAAAACGCTGCAGTGATTGAGTTAAACAGGAATGCGCCGGATATTCTTGATTACCTGGATGATGAGTCCAGTGACCATTTTCAGCGCGTGCAATTGCTGCTGGATAAGATTGGAATCAGCTACATCCGAAACCCTAAACTGGTTCGTGGACTTGATTATTACAGCAGAACTGTATTTGAATGGACGACAGACAAACTAGGTGCACAGAGCGCCATCTGCGGTGGCGGACGATATGACGATCTGGTTGAGAAGCTCGGTGGCAAACCAGCACCGGCAGCCGGATTCGCCATTGGTATGGAACGGCTCATTGAGTTGATGAAAATCGAGCAGCTATGCCAGGCTGAAAAAAGACAGGATATCTATATCGTACAGACTTCAGATACTGCACTAAAACTTGGCACAACGCTGGCGATGGAGTTACGTGATGCAGGATTTTCAGTAACAGGAAATGTAGGTGACACGAGTTTCAAAAGCCAATTGAAAAAAGCCAACCGCTGCAATGCTCGATTGGCGCTGATAATAGGCGACGATGAGTTGCAAACTAGTACAATTTCTGTAAAAAAGCTTGATGATGGTGAACAATTTTCAGTATCCCGGGATAATTTGTTAGCTGAAGCCAGCAAATATCTCGCAAAAACGGAGTAATAACAGTGGATCTTAATCTCGTAGAAGATGACGAACAGGAAAAAGCCAGAAAGTGGTGGAAGGAAAATCGTGCACCCATTATTTCTGGCGTGGTTCTCGGATTATCAATAATCATAGGCTTTAACTGGTGGGATGCCTATAAAACAAGCAGAGGAGAAGCCGCATCAGTTCTTTATCAGGAAATGATACAGAACGATGCTGATGCTAATAGAGTAGCCGTTACAGCCAGTGAAGTGGGCCAGCAGATTATCGATGAATACGGTGACACAGCCTATTCAGGTAAAGCAGCCCTGATACTGGCCAGGATTGCCTATGACAATAAAGATATTGACGGCGCACGCGAAAAGCTTAACTGGGCAATCGAAAACTCCAAGCAGTTTGAAACCCTCCACACAGCAAGGTTAAGGCTTGCAAGCATATTGATGGTTGAAAAGAACTTTGAGGAAGCCCTGGACCTGCTCAGTGTAGAAAATATGCAGGGATTTGAGTCGCATTATTATGAGATGCGGGGAGATATATATCTCAGCCTTGAGCAATCAGACAGGGCACGTGATGCCTACCGCGCTGCCATAGACGGGCTATCGCCCGGCTCAATGTACGAACCGGTTTTGAAAATGAAGCTGGATGCGATCTCGACTGGCAGCACGTCATGAAATCAAGGGTTCTCTTTTTTATCACTGCCCTGATATTCCTTAGTGGATGTTCAATGTTTGGGGGCAAGAAAGAGGTGAATCCACCGACAAAACTTGAGCCTTATTCGGAAAGAATCAAACTAAACAGGGTATGGAAGGCGTCAAGTGGAAAAATCACTAAAAACAACCGCCAGATACAACCGATTCTCGTCGATACCATCCTCTATACAGCATCCTCAGAAGGTGTGATTACTGCCTTTGATGCAGATACAGGCAAGAAACAATGGAGCAGAAAACTGAAGCTGATTCTCTCTGCAGGAGTTGGCTATGGAGATGGCCTTCTGTTTGCCGGGACTGAAGATGGCGAAGTTGTCGCGTTATACGCAAGCAACGGCAATCCTGCATGGGTTGGAGATGCAAAGAGGAGTGTTTCAGCCAGCCCGGAAGGTGGCCAGAATGTTGTCGTGGTTCCCACGGCACAGGACAAGCTCATCGGCCTGTCAGCGACCGATGGCTCACTGCTCTGGACTTTATCGGAATCCACACCTCGCCTGCTGCTAAGGGGCAGAGGGCGACCTTTAGTCATTAGTGATGTAGTCCTGGCCGGATTTGACAATGGTAAAATGATACTGATTCGACTGGATAATGGACAACGCCTGTGGGAAGTGAGAGTTGGAGATGCCATTGGCAAAACTGAAATCGAAAGGCTGACGGATGTAGATGCAAGACCAATCCTTATAGGGGAAACGGTATATGC
>JASJFV010000042.1:0-3195 GCA_033791885.1 Gammaproteobacteria bacterium
TCGAAGAACAGCAGCCTACCGAGATCAATCTGTTGCGCTGTGAAACCATCGCGCACCGGCGGCAATCCGGTCTGCAGCCCACCGACACCAGCATTTTGTAGAGAAGAATACGAGCGATACAGGGAGCGCAAGCGACAGCGCTTGTCCTCATCCAGGGCAAAGCCCGCTGGACAATAGGGTGACAATCGCCACTGGGAAGACCCGGCGCCACTATCCGTAGCCATCACCGCCATAGCCAAGACAAGGGCCATAAGCAGTGCGTGTGGCAAAGTAAGCAGCCGCATCAGCTAGCGCTCGGCTGCCTGCGACTGAATATAGGCGAACACATTGTTGATAGTGTCATCATCCGGCAATACGCCAGACATCATCTTCATCTGTTTGCCATACTTGTCGTCGGCGTGGGTGCCGCGGTATCCGGCAGCAAAATTCTGGTATTGATTGACCAGGTACCAGTCATCCGTGCCAGCCAGGCGCGGCGCGCTAAGCACCTCATTGCCCTCGCCACCGGGTCCATGACAGGCGCCACAAATCATATCGTAGTGATCACGACCATTTACAACATCACCGTCGACCGTGGTGGCGGGTAGCGCATCGGGAAGATCATCGATATGCTCGACGACAGCATCAATAGCCTTATCATCGGGCAAGCCCACGGCAATCGCCGCCATTTGCGCGCCCAAGGCATCGCCGTCAGCTGTGCCTCGCAGGCCAGAGCGGAAATGCTGAAGTTGGCGCTTCAGGTACCAGCTATTCTGGTTGACCAGCGACGGGGCTTTCATTGCAGCATTGCCCTCTCCCTGCGCGCCATGGCATGTCGCGCAGGTCGCCCAAATCGCCTCCCCACCCTGGGACGCCGCAGCCGCAACCGCAGCAGCCTGCCCCTGGTTTCCAGCCGTCACTTGCGCGCTCGACTTGTCGTCACCACAGCCCGCCAGCAACACCAGGCTGGTACCCAGCACCACTGACATCCTTAGTTTATTGATATGGGGCATTACTTGCTTCTCCTGCTACCGGCTTTATTGTTATGCGCAATTGTTATGCGGATCAAAATCAAAGTGAACAAACGCTATAGTGTAGCCTCGAAACCGAAGAAATCTTCCGCATTTTGGAAATTGATCAGCGTTTTAACGCAAACTATTGGGTTTTGACAGTCTGCGGCCCTTGATTGGAGCCAACGCACAGGGATAGGGGAAAGCACGTCAGTCGAATATTGTCGCCGAAGCGCTGTAAGCGTTTGGCCATATTCCTGGCGAAAGGTCTTGTTGAACAAACTCAGGGAGCGAAATCCACACTCCATCGCGAAACTCAACACCGGCAGAATAGAGTTATCAGCGATCGCTTGCTGCCGACGCCACCACAGGAATACATGGGAATGGTACTGGAGATGGCAGGATAACTGAACGAGTGTTCAAGGCAGCACAAGCAGGTTCGGGCCCCGTTCCTGACCTACCTGGCAGTCTGATCTGCCTGACAGCCTTTCGGGCGGACGCCTGGACTGTATTCGCAGTCCAGCCTGAAGGAGTCACCGGGCTCACCCTGGTTGTGATGTCACTGATTCTCGTCTGCCTCAAAGGTTTGTGCGTGTGCCTGGATCTACCCCTTCAGCTAAATGCAGCCAATGTCATTGGCGCCAAATCTTGCCACAAGAGAACAGCGCTGCTGGCCTGGTGTGCTATCGGGATATATAAAAACCAACACCGAGCACAATATCTTCTACGCGCCAAACGTAGGAGAACTTGGTCTCCAATTTGTTGGTCTGACGGTTGAGCCACTCGTATTCCACAATACCCTTGCCCATTTTCTGAACCAGTTCGAGTAAATCACCGCTAACCTCTCTGCCGGCATCTTCGTATTGCTTGTAAAAGTTCTGGCCAACCAGTTTTGAGTTTGCGCCGGAGGCCAGATATGTGCCTTCCATATCAACCGCAAAGATGTAGAGATCGCCGCGAACAAATTCGCCCTTGCTCTTGTTAAATTCCGCGAGTGCCTCTTCGGTGCCCACTTCTTCCATATACAGAACAGCTTCGCTCAGCAAGGCCTTGGCCTCCTGGGGGGTACCACGTTCCGCTGCATATGAGGTGGTCGCGAAGACTGCCAGGCAGCTCAGCAACAGGGCAGGTAATAATCTGGATACAGTGTGCATTAGAAATTCCTCTATGGGTAAATCAATTGCCGAAATTAGCACTTTTACATCCCGTAGCCCATGCTACTTTAGGATGAAAATACTTATCGGCTGGCACATAAGCGCTGCGGGACATTACGATGTCACACAAACCGGGGATTTGCAGCCCGTCTACGACGTCGAAAAGTACACTAACACCGGGCCATGTTGCCACGCACGACTCTACCGCGCATAATCGTGTTATACACGTTGACCGACATAGATGCCATTAACGGTTTCCGTCGATTTATAAGCTGATGTTTTATATTGTGTAGACGATACCGAATGGCTAAGCTTATGTTTACCTCTAATTTCACTGACTAAATGCTCAGGTATCTCACTGATAAAACGCGACGCTGAGGGATATAAATCCTGCCCGTATAAACGACGATGTTCTGCACAACTTATTACCAGTTGTTGACGTGCACGGGTAATGCCGACATAACAAAGTCGACGCTCTTCTTCAAGCTTTCCTTCTTCATCCAGCGAGCGTTGGCTGGGGAACAGGCCTTCTTCCATTCCCACCATAAACACTAATGGAAACTCCAGGCCTTTTGCACTGTGCAAGGTCATTAGCTGCACACAGTCATCCCATTCTGCAGCCTGGCCTTCACCCGCCTCCAGGGCGGCATGGGTTAAAAACGCAGTTAACTCGTTCATTGGCATTTCAAGTTCTGACTGGTCATAATCAAAACCCCGTGCTGCAGTAATTAGCTCTTCAATATTTTCTACCCGTGCCTGCGCTTTTTCTGTTTTTTCTTTTTCATAGTACTCAATCAAACCTGCATTATGCACTACATGCGCAACCTGCTCATGTAATGACATGTCAGTACTATCTGCCTGCATGCCTTCTATTAAATCGATAAAACCCTGAAGTGCATTTGATGCTCTTGCGTGCAGGCCTTTGTTGTCTAGAATTTGTTTCGCAGCCAGACTTAATGGGGTATTAATCTGTTTAGCATCTTCACGTATTTTATCAACACTGCGTTCGGCAATGCCGCGAGTTGGTGTATTACTCACCCGTTCACACGATG
>JASJFV010000043.1:0-2881 GCA_033791885.1 Gammaproteobacteria bacterium
AGGCACTGCATGCAGAAACGCTGGCACTGCATCACCCTGTTAGTGGTGATCTGTTGAGCTGGACTGTTCCTGTACCAGCAGACATGCAGGTACTGGTTGACACGCTCAGAGAGGACACGAAGGAACATGCCACCGCCTGACTGGATAATACCTGACTGGTCGGCCCCATCCCATGTCCGGGCGATCTCTACCACACGCAGTGGGGGGTGCAGCGAGGGGAATTATAGAAGTATGAACCCGGCTAGCCATGTCAAAGATAATATTAACGCAGTCACTGAAAACAGGAGGATATTGCAGCGAGAACTAGGCCTAATCCAGCCACCGCAATGGCTGCAACAGTATCATTCGACGAAGATCATTGACCTCGATCTTGATCAGCGTCATGGTATTGCAGATGGTAGTACTACCACCAGGGCAGGAACGACTTGTGTAGTAATGACAGCGGATTGCCTGCCAGTGTTACTTACGGACCGAAAAGGTAAGCGTATTATGGCCATTCACGCCGGTTGGCGTGGTCTGGCCGATGGAATTATTGAAGCAGGGTTGCGCCGGTTCGCGGAAAAAGATGATGTTATCGCCTGGCTGGGACCTGCGATAGGTGCGAAGCAGTTTGAGGTGGGTGCCGAGGTTATTGAGCAACTATCAACTGACAATAAAAATGACTCAACCTGGTATAAAAACTCGACAGTAAGGAATAAGTACCTGGTCGATATGTATAAGCTGGCAACTATTCGATTGCTGCGGGCAGGTGCAGCCGAGGTGACAGGCGGTGATTGCTGTACTTTCAGTGAGGAGAAACGCTTTTTTTCTTATCGTCGGCAGGGAGACTGTGGCCGGATGGCGACGCTGATCTGGCTGGATCATCAGGGCGGCGACGGACAAACATTACCATCTTGAACCACAGCCATGCGGGCAATAATCCGAAGAATGCAAAACGCCACAGCATGCCAGTCACATCCGGCCAGTAAGTGACTGAAACCATTAGCATGATATACAGCCAGGCGATGATGATTATGTGCATGCAGGTTCCCGCAACGTATTTAGTTTCTTAGGTATTTTCACTTTTTTCTTTCCAGGCCGCATAACAATCCAGGCCGCAAAAATGCACGATATAGTCTTCTCCTTCTTCAGTCGTTGCAACAGAATCAGGAATTTCCTTAAAACAAATTTCACAATCGATCAGCGTTGGTTCAGTAGGAACTGGTTTTTCATTCATCACACACCTCCGTGCTGGGTAAAAGACACTTTTAACAATGACAGTAAACGCTTCGGTGAATAATAAATCAACAAAGGAATAGTAAAGGTAGGTGAATAATCACGCTGTTTTTATTAACAGGGGATGTCTACTGAGTAACGATAAGAATGAATGAGGGGCAGGTAAATTACTACTGTTGCCAATTGTAATCAGCAGTGGTGTGTCTGCATCGTAGAGTCTGATAATGCTGCGGCCTCAGGCACATTCTCTCTTTTCGGGCGGTGATCGTTCTCAGCGATTTCAGTCACTGTAATTGTCGGGGGTAGAGTGTCCATTGATTAGCCCATCGAGTTGATCAGTCACAGTCTTTATCATCATTGCTTCGGTTCTATCTATGGTGAAAGAAACTGACATTTCTTCTTCTGTCAAAGGGTCATGATTCTCCTGTTGATGGAGGAGGACCTCCTGCGTTGCCTCTGATGCATCACTGCCATACTTGCGTCTTTCACTAATGCGTTGTTCCAGTATCGAGTGCTCAGCCTGGCAATCAATAATTCGGAAAGGGACGTTCAACAACGTGGCGAGCTGGCTGAAACGGTTGCGCTGTTCTGCCCGCAGAAACGCAGCATCGACGATAACAGTCATCCCGGAGAGGATGATGTCTTCAGCCAGGCATCGGAGGTGATCATAGGTGATGCGGCTTGATTCCTCGTTATATTTACCTGTGTTGAGTCCATTCTCGACTTTGCTGTTTTCTCCCTCAGTTTTGCTATCAGGTCCTTTATCTTCAAACAGTCTTTTTCGCTCGATATCAGTTCGAATGCGTATTGCCGGCAGGGCCTCAAGAATAAACTGGCTGATGGTTGTTTTCCCAGAGCCGCTGAATCCATGCATGATGATCAATAATGGTTTACTGGCTGTTATGTATTGACTGCCGAGTGTGATGTAATTTTCACATTCCCGGTGCACGGCGTTTATTTCCTGCTGATTCAAATCGGTTTGTCCAAGTCGTAAAGCATGCACTTTTGCACGAACCATAGCCCGGTAAACCTTGTAGTATTGCAGCACGGCGAGATTGCTGTAGTCGCCGGCCTGTTCCAGGTATTTGTTCAGCAGCCGCCTGGCAAGGTCAGGCCGCTGGTGGTCTTCAATGTCCATGATAAGGAAGGCAATTTCACTTAGGACATCAATCCAGCGCAGATTCTCATTAAATTCTATACAGTCAAAAGGAATTATTTCCTCGCTCCACAGGGTGATGTTTCCCAGGTGCAAATCACCATGGCACTCTCGAATAAAGCCAGCCTGTTTACGCCTGATGAATTCTGTCTGCAGGTTTTGCGTTGCTTGATTGCTCCACTGTTCAATAGCATCTAGTTGAGTGAGCAGCAATTTCTCGTTGATTTGATGACGAATTTGCTGAAAGTTTTCCTGCACCGGTTTGTTTACTGCTGGCAGAGTGCCGAACTCACTTTCAACTTCTGCGATGGCGGCTTGCTGGTGAAAACTGGCGATTATTTTTGCCAGTCTGTCTATATGCGACTCTCGAAGGTCGCCGCGGTCAAGCAGGTTGCTGAGTAAAGCGCCTGCTGGAAACTGTTTCATCTTAACGGCATATTCAAGCACTTCATCAGGGCCATCGATGCGAGGTTGTTCATCACTGCCAGTGATGGCGACGACTTCAAGGTA
>JASJFV010000044.1:0-5615 GCA_033791885.1 Gammaproteobacteria bacterium
CCCAGTACAATGCTTCAGGGGTTACAGGCCAACCCATTGCAGTTGCAGGCAGGTCATTTTTTTCTATGACTTCAAAACCATTAGCTTTGCCATCATCCTCACTGGCGCGAACATGAACGCCTGAATATATGTTGGTAGCAAAATAATCCAGCTTCTGATGGATACACTCGAGGTCTTGTTGAAAGTTATCTGGCATATCAGCGGCAAATAATTTGATACCTTCTTCCGGGTAGTGTCCCAATATCATCGGATCTGAGAACCAGGCATTATTAAATAAATGTTTTTCTCTAACAGAAAACATATGCTGTCGGGCCGCTTCGATATCATTCGGGTGCTCAGAAGCAGGTAAAGATATCTTGTTCGCTTGCGCCACACTGACGAAAGTTTCAGTTTTAGCGCTCGCGCGTATCACCTGGACAGACTTACCATGCGCGCGCAAGGCGTTATGTCCGGCCAGTAATACTTCTGAAAGTCCCATTTTCAGACCGGGTGCATGGATACCATCCAGGTGGCCCAAACTGATAAAACACTGGGGTTCGTTCAAGGTGTTCCATTGTGAAACCCGGTCAGAGAGTTTGTCTACCACCAGTGATATATAGTCTGCAAACCAGTCAGCACTGTCACGATTTAGCCACCCTCCACGACAGTGCAAGGCATAAGGAAAATCCCAGTGAAACAATGTTATCCAGGGGGTGATATTTTTTTCCAGCAAAGCATCAACCAGCCGACTGTAAAAATCCAGGCCATGTTCATTAACTTTACCTGTACCATCAGGTAACACCCGTGGCCAGCTGATCGAGAAACGGTATGCCTGCAAACCGATATCAGACATTAACGCTACATCCTGCCTGTAACGATTATAATGATCACATGCATACTTACCTGCATCACCGTTATGAATCTTTCCCTCTTGGCGTGCCAACATGTCCCAGACAGATTCCCCCCCACCTTCATGGTAGGCCGCACCTTCTATTTGATAACTGGATGTGGCCGCACCCCAGATAAAATCTTTAGGAAATTTCATATTAATCGGAGAACAACTGGTTTGTTGCCAATACCAGAGTAAGTTTACGTATACGACCACTACGCTGGAACAACTCGGTACTCACCTCGGCAGGTAGTGCCAGTTCTGCAAGAGACTGCTCTAGTCCATCATCCCAGTGAATGGTCAAGTACGGTTTGACATTATCATCAAGCTGGTAAAAAATCGGTACCTGGCACCAGGTAAAGACAAGCATACCGGACAGCACACTAACTTCCTGCCAGTTATCATCAACATCCAGATAGCGAAATTTACGGCGGTGCGAAACAAATTCGCAGGCGCGTAACAGGTTTGGCTGGAAGTGCACCAACCCTCCAGTAACGCGAACACCCAACTCACCAAAACGCGTTAGTATCTCCTCCTTTACCTGCCCGGTCATACCCGGTTGCTGGGCACCGGCGTGTTTGGGCGTATGTGAATAGGGATCAGTCGGAAAAGCGCCGTACTCGGCAGGCGTTTTGTTAAAACCGATACCTTTGCGCACTCGGTAATACAGATGCCCCAGGTGCTTACTGGTCGTTTCATCTGCACCCTGTTGAATGGCCGCAAAAAAATTTTCCTGTACCGCCAGCAACAGCTTTGACACCATGTGCCAGTATACGCATCCCAGTCCCTCAAAACCAAACATGCCACCCGAACGCCCGGTAAACGCCAGATGATTGAATACCTTTTCGTACAGCGCCTGTATTGGTTTGCGTGCAGCTTCGATCGCTTCACCGTACACCGCCGTCAACAAATTCAGCTGGTTATCCAGGTCACCGGCATTGCTCAACTCGGCATTAAAACGGTAGCACTCATCTGCATCACGCAGCACTATACGTTCATCTGCATTTTCAAGCATTGTCAACAGCAGTGGTATTGCTTCTAACTGCTCAAAAGATATCAGGTTCTTTTCAAGGAAGCCTGGCAGATTCCGGTCGGGATAGAGCATAAATGTAAACTGATCAGGACGAAATACATCACTACTAAACAGAGCCTCCATTACCATCGCTGACTGCCTGGGCGTAATAGCGCCAGAGCTGAGTACTGCAACCTGCCCTTCTAACATCGGGTAAAGGTTGTTGACTGATATTGTGTTCTGCTGAATATCCAGCAGATTGTAGGTATGGTATAAACCGTCCTTTCGCTGGTTGCTGACAATACTGTGGTCAATTACTGCCAGCGCATTGCTCAGTAATTTCCTGACTTTCTTGAGAGAGAGGTCAATCTTACCTGAGAATGATACCTGCTGATAAACCGTCTGACGATATCGGCTTGACGTCTGACCAAGTTCCACCAACGACTGGTATCGCTGCCTGTTACCAAGTGGCGTATCGCCCAACAAAGAGCGTATTCTACCCAGGGCTGCGGCCGTTTCCTTTAGCCATTGGTGTACTTCTATAGACAGGCTGACCGGTTCCGATTCCGTGGTGAGCAATTGTTGCAAGAAAGCGATATAACGACGTAAGTAACACAGGGTTACCATGGACAGGCCCTGGCCAACCAGGGCGTTATTGGCATCATTCCACTCAGGGCGTTGCGTGTTAAGCCAGATGCCTCCGTCAACCACCAGGTTACCTAACTTAGTTAGTAACGGGACCAGCAGCTTCTCTAACAGGTTGACCTGGTAAACCTCACCATTGGCATCCAGTACCATTTTGCCATCCGCCCCCATGCTCTCCGCCTGCTGTTCGATCCGATCTGCCAGAGCCTGGTCATACACAATTGTATTCTTGGCATTCTCAAGTAATGCTTCAAAGGGTTTGATCCGGTAGGGTATGTTGGCATAGCTGAAAATGGGCCGTCGCAGCAAAGCGCCGAGCAAATCTGGGTGAAAATTATTGGATAACTCAAGCAATTTCAGCAGGTAGATGATCTGGTGGTCACCCCAATAGCCGATATAACTCCAGGGATCATCTGGATCTTCCACTTCCCAGTCGATACCGTCTTTGGTTATTCGGTAAGGGTTGTAACCATCCATGGTGGAGGCGCTAACAAACTTGGCTATCACATTTTCTATAAACTCGGGGTAGCTCCACGTCAGGGCCTCCCAGTTCTGGAAAATATCTCGCCAGTTACCCTGGTAAGAAAGCAGGTGTTCGCCATTTTCGTCTTTCAGTTTAATGGCAAAATCGTTCCAGGGGCGACTGGGATCACCGTGGCGTCGGCCAAATGTGATAGGTAGATACTTCATGGCCAGTCGTTCCAGCTGGATGTCACCATGTGATTTAATGATTGCTAATAATTCCGTGAACGTTAGTTGTTCAGGTAGCCATTCAAACAACTCCTGGTTGCGCTGGTAAACAACATGGTTAAATTTACCAATAAGACCAGCGAAATCTCGCATAGATACCTGGTACTGATCATAGAATGAACCACCACGCAGAATATTGAACAGTACGTTAGCATAGTGATGTGCTGAAACAACTTCCTCAGCCACGAGCTGGAAACCGTCACCACGGGCCATAATACGGGACAGGGTATCCGAACCCTTGTCAATGGAACGGGCGATCAAGTCGCTAACAACACTCGGGATTTCAAGCTGCCTGCGTAACTCGACGGCCTGTTTCTGGCTTTGCTCCAGGTTTGCCACTATCTGCCATTGCTGTGATGCATGAGGCTCCAGCTCCAGGGTATGGTTTACCAGGTAAGCAGCGCGGATACCCCGCTTATGGACTTCCTGTTCCACTGTCATGCCGTGTCGAAAATTATCGAGTTGCTCAGATGAGATCAGTATTTTGTGCCCCTGAAGACCGAGACAAAATACCGTGTTAGCCTTGAGTGACTCACAGGGTTCAGCTCGATCAGTGATACAGGAATACAACGTAATAAAGGCCATTCCAGTCTGTAGATCCAGCTCTGTCCATTTATAGGCATCTACCAGGTTACTGGCATTGCCCTGGATAAAGCGAGGTGTACCTGCTGGCAGAACATTCAGTAGGCCATCGACCATTTCCACTCTGACGTTTTTATCACCAAGGTTATGTAATTCACATTGTCTTACAAAACCGTAGCTGTCGCTGGTAGACCAGGTATAACGAAACGCCATCTGCAGATCGTGGTTAATCTCTTCGAAACACAACTTGTTGCCCAACAGGTTTTTATATAGATGACGGTCGATCAGATATAGACCGTCATGTTCCATATTAAAGGGTTCCCAGACATAATTTCTGTCATGCTTTTTAACATGTAATATAGTTTTGCTACCGGTATGTACTGCGCTATCATGGATCTTATCAACAGTAACGTAAGGAAACAGAGCCGTCTCTGGTGACACACGCCCTGCGGTTAGACCACCAGTTGAGGATACGAATAACCAGTGATCACTGTCAGAGACAACACTGACAAAAAACGGCGCCATCTTGTCAACATTGCGTATCGCGTAAAAACGTTCGCCCGCCTGGTCTATAAATTCACCGGAAACCGTATTATTATTTCCAGTGTAAATATTCGTCGACTGTTTCACCTTATTCATAATATTAAGATTTTTTTGCTATATATCGCTCGAATAAATCAGCTTAGACAATCAAATCAGAAATTCTGAATAATCAGTCCGGTATTCTCATCGTAGAAATAACCCCATTCGCCCAAAGTCTGATGAGCCAGGTCCTTATTGACTTTTGGATCAGCAGAAAAGAGTCCTGCACTGGTATAGGTGTTGACCGGGTCTGTGGGAATAAACAGGAGTTCGCCAGCAAATATGTTAAGGTTCTGTGGGAAAAAGTTTCCACTGTCCAACGGAATTTCGAAAAATGTGGCCGAATCAAAATAATTGTCGAGCAATGAACGATAAGCCCTGAGAGCCTGTAACCTGGTCAATTCACTATTACTGGCGGCCCACATACGTTGTAAGTTGAGTGCGGTAAAAAACTGGTTTTCACCCGGCGCACCTGCTCCCCTGGCAAGTGCTGTACCCCACAAATAAAATCCAGCCGTGGCAGAAGGCACATCCCCGTCAAGTTCGAATTTGTTCTCCTCGCTGACACTGACCCTGGCGTAAGGATTTGCAGGATCATCCAGTATACATTTCTCATTGTTAATCCCTACGTCTGCACAAAACAGGTTAAGGGGGATGCTATCATCGGTAGGTAACTCAACCGTGTTCTCTACAGTTCCACCATCCACTTCACCGCAAGATGTCGTTACCAAAATCAACGGGCCGACGACCATCAGTGCTGCAAGGAAATTCAGCTGTTGCTCTACTATATGTTTATCGACATAATCTAGAATTTTCATCATTAGCATTTTCATAATTTATACCCTGTCAATACTTGCTTAAGCGCTAAAACCGGAACGTCGCGTAAAGGATGATTTCAAACATAGCATCATTTCTGCCATCCTGATATTCATCTTCTGGTGACTGATCATCGAGTGTTCTATACAGACCTCTGACCCCCCACTTGCTGGTAGAACCTGGCGTATTCGTCCAGTTATATGGCCCCATCAACACCGAATAATCGAGCATGAACTGCCATGGGTAGGTCTGGTTGAACTGACGGTAGAAGTCATAAGGACCCCAGGCATCTTTATAGGCGTAACCCTCGATAATATGGTCATTGGTCAGCCAGAACTTGCTGCCAACTTTATAATACTC
>JASJFV010000045.1:0-2692 GCA_033791885.1 Gammaproteobacteria bacterium
CCAGCGGTAGGAGGTGGACTTGAGAAATTCAAAGACATCGACAAGGTCCCGGCTGACTCCGCTGTCTTGGTAGAAAAACCCCATCTCATTGTTATACAGGCGTGAGCGGTAATCACAATTTGATGTGCCGACGAAGCCATACTCGCCACCGGTGATGAACTTTGCATGCAACTTACCGTATTGCTATGTGCCGTTGCCAAGCTTTACAGAGTCGAGCTTGCCTGTCTCGTAAATAAATATTTGCGGGTGATTAATCTGCTTTTTCCATTCCTCACTTTCCACTAACTGCTGGTTGTGCTCCCCTTCTTTCAGGCTGGACAACCAGGGCGCCCTGTGATGCCGGGGTAACAGGTAACTGTTTTTTCTATCGGAGCCAGTATCTGCTCAAAAGGATCATCATAATCATCGGCTACTGCAGCAGGACTGGCAATGAGCAGAAACACAAAAATGGCATACAGAATTTGTCTATATCGTAAATTAGAATGCATAGTAATATTGTTGAGCTGTGTTTTTGTTATGATATATCTTCTTGCGAATTTTTTTCCACAAAAGCAAACATACTTATGCGTTCTAATTTCCTCAACAGGCTGCTTTACAGTCTCATTCTTTGCACCGCTTCACTCAACAGCCTGGCTGGTTCACTGAGCACCTCCGCTGCAGAACTGAAAAATATCCCACCCATCGGTGAGGCCATTCAATCGGAGGCACTTACCCTGCTGTCTCTTAATCTTGCACATGGCAGGAAAGACGGCCCCAACCAGATTTTTCTATCCACTAACACCATACGCAGCAATCTTCAGGACATCGCTACACTGCTGACGAAAGTCAACGCTGATGTCGTTGCGCTGCAGGAAGCAGACGGTCCGTCTGCATGGAGCGGGAAATTCGATCATGTTGCTTACCTGTCTGAGTCCGCAGGCTATGACTGGAACATTCGCTCAGATCATGCAAAAGGCAATTTAATTAATTTTGGTACAGGACTGCTGTCCACGGTGCCCTTTCAGGAAATTATTTCACATGATTTCCCAAAGTCGCCACCAACACTCAGAAAAGGCTTTACGCTGGGCAAGATCGGATGGCAGCCGGATAAAAATAAACCGCCACTTGCCGTCGATATCCTGTCGGTACATCTCGATTTTTCACGTAAGAGTGTTAGAGAACAGCAGATCAGCGATATTATCAAGGTGCTGGAGAACAGAACCTACCCGGTCATTATACTCGGCGATTTCAATAGCAACTGGCTGGCATCGGGTTCTGCTATTCGCAGGCTGGCGGAATGTGGCGACGTCAAAGTATTCAAACCGGAGGCTGAAAACCTCGGTACATATAAATCGGGCAAACACCGGCTGGACTGGGTGTTGCTGTCAGGTGATCTGGATTTCAAGCGTTACGAGGTGTTGCCCGATATCGTTTCAGACCACCAGCCAATATTGACAGAGGTGACTTACAACGGCAATTCGCATTTGAATACGAAGGCAAACAGCAATACTTCTTCCGAATGCGATGATCAACCAGGAAGTGAGCGTGAGACCGGCATAAACGATTAAGGGCAACAGCGCATTGACAGCCCGGTTTGCAAGAAAGACAATGCAATTTCTTAACAACCACCATTGAAACAATAACTACTTACATAAAAGGAAACTACTCATGGGTATATTCGACTTCGCCAAAGATATAGGCCGCCAGGTCTTTTCTAGTGATGCTTCAGCAGCAGAAAATATTGACGAAATGCTTAACATTAAACTGAGCCCGATAAAGGACCTCACGGTAGATTTTGACGATGGCACTGTCACTCTCTGTGGAGAATGCATGGACCAGCGCCACCGTGAACAGGCGATACTACTTGCTGGTAACGTTAAAGGTGTGGCCAAGGTTAGCTCTGATGACCTGACTTACCCGGCACCTGCTGAAGATCAGCCAGCGGTTGAAAAAGTCGAGTTCTACGAGATCAAAAGTGGCGACACGCTTTCTGCTATCGCCAAGGCATTCTATGGTGATTTCAACAAATACCCACAGATATTTGAGGCCAATAGAGATGTCATAGAAGACCCGGACAAGATCTACCCAGGTCAGAAAATACGTATTCCTCTCGATTGAGGCACCGGTTCAAAAACAACGACTAAAGCAAAGTTGTTCTATTGAGCCTTCCCTGAAGCCAGGACACCTTGTAACTATGAACATGGATTTTAGTAAAAATGTTGTGGTTGCTGGAGATAAGTTGACCTGGGTCGACAGCCCGACGGAAGGTGTAACCCGGGTGAAGCTCGAACGCGAAGAAGATGAATCGGGCCATGTCACAAGCTTTGTCCGCTTTGCTGCCGGTGCCAGCTTTCCGCAGCATCACCACCCGCAGGGTGAAGAAATCTATGTCATGGAAGGCACTTTTTCTGATGAAACGGGTGATTACCCGGCAGGCAGTTACCTGCGTAACCCGGCCGGTAGCTGCCACACGCCTTATAGCAAGGAAGGCTGTAAAATTTTCGTCAAGCTGGACCAGTTCTCAGAAGATGACAACTCGACTGTACTTATTCACCCGCATGAGCATCAGTGGCGCCCGGGCATTGGCGGGCTCAAGGTGCTGCCACTGCATGAATACAAGGGTGAACATACAGCATTAGTCTACTGGCCAGCGAATGAAGTCTTCCAGCCGCATCGCCACTGGGGTGGTGAAGAGATCGTCGTGCTTGAGGGC
>JASJFV010000046.1:0-7441 GCA_033791885.1 Gammaproteobacteria bacterium
CACTGCAGTCGTTACAACACGCAGACTCGACGTTTGACTGCAACAATGTTTGATGCCGTATTTAAGAGAGTTAATGAATTGTTAGGATAATGCATTCAAAAAATGTCATTGCACGCAAAGCGTGGCTATCCGTTAAGCCTCGGGTTTGTCATGCAGAGATTGCTTCCTCACAATGACGAAACAGCTTGAGCTTCAATATAAAAGAACACTACATGACTGATAAAGACAGCCAGTTCAATCATAAAGGCTTTCTCAAGACCCTGACGGCTGCGCCGGGGGTTTATCAGATGTATGATGTCAACGACAAACTGCTGTATGTCGGCAAGGCGCGAAATCTTAAAAAAAGGCTGACCAGCTATTTTCGTAAAACCGGTCTGAGCTTACGTATTGATTCAATGATACGGCAGGTAAGCAGCATTGAAGTGAGCCTCACTCATACAGAGACTGAAGCCCTGTTGCTGGAAAGCAACCTGATAAAAAGTTTGAAACCACGCTTCAATATCCTCATGCGTGATGACAAATCTTATCCCTACATTCGTTTGACCATCAACCAGGACTATCCCGGGTTATCCTTACACAGAGGCTCGCGCAAGGACAAAGCAGAGTATTTCGGGCCTTTCCCCAGTGCCGGAGCGGTGCGGGAATTGCTTGCATTGCTGCAAAAAACTATCCCGGTCAGGCAATGTGAGGACGGCTTCTACCGCAATCGATCCCGTCCCTGTCTGCAATACCAGATCAAAAGATGTACCGCACCCTGTGTCGGTCTGATCGATAAAAATGACTATGCCAGGGACATCCAGCAGGCAGTATTATTTATCAATGGTCAGAAGGATTCGTTGGCTGAAACCTTGGCCGAGTCGATGGCACAGGCATCTGCGAAGCTGGAATTTGAACTGGCAGCAGAATTACGTGATCGTATTTCGCGTGTTCGTCAGATCCAGACAAAACAGTACGTTAGTGGTAAACAGGGCGATTTTGACATTATTGTACAGGTGCAGGAAGAAGGTTCATTTGCTATTGGTGTGATGTTTATTCGGGCCGGCCGTTCTCTGGGCACCAAGGTTCTGTTTCCACGCTTTGGCCTGGAGCAGGGGGAGGGAGAAATGCTATCGGCATTTATCGCGCAGTTCTATATTAACAAGCCGCCCGCGAGACTTATTCTCCTACCAATAAAACTGGACGATGCGGAAGTTCTCAGTGCGGCACTGACAGAACGTGCCGGCTTTCGAGTGCGTATTGCCAGTGTCCATCGCGGCGATAAACGACGCTGGCTGGATAGTGTGAGAATCAATGCTTCTGATGCAGTACGTCGCCGCCTGGCAACGGAGAGCAACTATCGTGAGCGGTTGAATAACCTTGTCGATGTACTAAACCTGCCTGAAATACCAGAACGTATTGAGTGTATTGATATTAGCCACACTCAGGGCGAAGCTACAGTTGCGTCACTGGTCGTATTCGGAGACCAGGGTCCACTGAATGGCCAATACCGACGATACAACATTGAAGGTATTACACCGGGTGACGATTATGCCGCTATCCATCAGGCTTTAAGTCGACGCTTTCGACGGATGCAGGAGAAAGGTGAAAAATATCCTGATTTGCTACTGATTGATGGTGGTAAAGGTCAGCTTTCATCTGCCTGTGATGCACTCGGTGAGCTGGGTGTCAGCGGTGTTATTACAGTGGGTGTTGCCAAGGGCAAAGAGCGCAAAGCGGGCTGGGAACGATTATTTAGACCGGGTGAGCAGACCCCTGTGATGTTACCGCCTGACTCTCCCGCTCTGCATCTTGTTCAGGTTATCCGGGATGAAGCGCATAGATTTGCGATTACCGGGCATCGCCGCAGGCGTGCGAAGGCTCGAGTTACGTCAACCCTGGAAGACATTCCGGGTATTGGAGATAAAAAGCGTCAGGCATTGTTAAAGCATTTTGGTGGTCTGCAAGGGGTAGAAAAGGCAGGGGTAGATGATTTGTCCCGAGTCGCTGGTATTAATCGCAAGCTCGCGAAACGCATTTATGACTGTCTCCATTAGAGCGTATGGAAAAGGTACGGGAAAAGTGCAGATTAATTGCTTATCAGGCTCATCAACAAAGTGTTAGACTTTAGTATTATCGATACTTTTTGAGATTTTTCATTGTCACCGTGCCATTAAACATCCCTAATCTACTGACACTTTTACGTATTCTGCTGATACCGTTCTTTTTTGTCGTCTATGTTTTAGATGCAGAATGGAGCAATCAAGTCGCTACATTCATATTTGTTGTCGCCGCCGTCACTGACTGGCTCGATGGCTACATGGCAAGACGATTAAATCAGTACACAGCATTTGGTGCATTTCTTGATCCCGTGGCAGATAAATTAATTGTCGCCACTGCACTGGTTCTACTGGCGACTGATGAGAAAGTACTTGATCTTGTTTACTCTGTGCCGTTGTTTGCTGCCTCTGTGTCCATTATTATTGGTCGTGAAATTGTGATCTCTGCATTACGGGAATGGATGGCTGAGCTGGGTAAAAGGGCGAGCGTTGCCGTCTCGTATATTGGCAAGGTAAAGACCACGCTGCAGCTAATCGCGATTAGTTTATTGATTTACCAGGAGCCTTTATTTGGTCTGCCGATATTCAAGCTGGGTGAAATATTGCTGTTCATAGCAGCTGCCCTGACGCTTTATTCCATGTTTGTTTATCTCAAAGCGGCCTGGCCAGTTTTAACAGAACAAGAATAACAGCTTGACAGTAGAAGCTGTGTGAATACAATAGTCGACCCACGCGGGAATAGCTCAGCTGGTAGAGCACGACCTTGCCAAGGTCGGGGTCGCGAGTTCGAATCTCGTTTCCCGCTCCAAACACTCAAATGGGAAGCTCATGCTTCCCATTTTTGCTCAGGCAATCCCCCCCAATGGCTGGGTGGCAGAGTGGCTATGCACCGGCCTGCAAAGCCGTGTACCTCGGTTCGATTCCGGGCCCAGCCTCCATTTACTTATCCTATGTAGTTCGCAATTGGTCGTAGGCCTAGCTAAATAAAGCTATAGCAAGGGATTAAAGGTATCAATAGATCCTTTATAGTCCGTTGACAGCCGCAGCTACACTGGGGCAACATAGGGGGCAACTGGAATAAGCCCGAAAGAGTTGCCCCAAATAAGGTCAGCTCATCCTCCCAAATGCCCCTCACAGCCAACACCATCAAAGCAGCAAAGCCAGCAGATAAAAACCGTCGACTCTATGATGCCAAAGGTCTGTATTTAGAGGTCACTACCAAGGGTGGGAAGTACTGGCGTTTCAAGTACAGATTCAAAGGTAAAGAGAAGCGTTTATCCCTTGGAGTTTATCCAGAAATATCACTCAAAGGTGCCCGGTTAAGGCGTAAGGCTATGCGTGCGTTACTGGACACTGGAATGGACCCATCCATTGAGCGAAAGGTGAGCAAACAGGTAGGCCATGAAACAGCAGATGATACGTTCGAGTTTGTTGCCAGGGAGTGGCACGAAAAATACAAACATACCTGGACCGCTGAACATGCTGGGCGAATCTTGCGACGTTTAGAGGCTGATATTTTCCCGTGGGTTGGCAGCATAACGATGGATGAGGTAACACCACCGGTATTGTTGAAGTGCTTGCGACGCATTGAGGCTCGTGGTGCATTAGATACCGCTCATCGTGCATTGAATAACTGTGGCAAAGTATTCAAGTACGGTATCGCAACAGGTAAAGCTCAAAGAGATAGCGCGGCTGATCTGAAGGGTGCATTACCCCCGGTTGTGCTGAAACATCATGCCAGTATTACATCGCCAAATGAGATTGGCGATCTGTTGCGTGATATCGATGGATACACAGGTTATTTCGTTACTCGCTGTGCTATGCAATTAGCCCCATTACTATTCGTCCGCCCTGGTGAACTGAGGCATGCAGAATGGTCAGAATTCGACCTCGAAAATGCAACTTGGCGCATCCCTGCTGAGAAGATGAAGATGGCAGACCCTCACATCGTTCCACTATCAACTCAGGCAGTTGAGATTCTGCTGGAACTGTACCCGCTGACAGGGTCAGATGGTTATGTATTCCCTGGTGTGAGATCCAGAGCAAGGCCAATGTCAGAGAATACCGTCAACGCTGGATTGCGCAGATTAGGCTATGAAAAATCAGTTATGACCGGGCACGGTTTCAGGTCTATGGCCAGCACGTTATTGAATGAGCAGGGTTGGCAGCGTGATGCGATCGAGCGTCAACTTGCCCACCAGGAACGTAATAAATCACGGGCCTCATATAACTATGCTCAATACATGCCAGAGCGCATAAAAATGATGCAAGCCTGGTCAGATTATCTTACTGGACTCAAGAAAGGGGCGGATGTTGTGGCGATAAAGAAAGTCCGTAAAAAGACTTGACCGCATGATGTAGTCCAGTAAAATAATCACTTAATTGGACCTTACATGGTTCGCACCTTGTTGCCCGTGGAGACACATAGTTGCAGCGAGATAAGTTGACCATGTAACGGCTGTTGGAGACACCAGAAAGCCAAGCGGATGCACTTTATTTGAGTGCAGAATATACCGCCGCTGCTGGTGTTTTTTTTCGTTTATCCCCCACCAAAAGCGGCATGATTGGAGACCTCCATCATGTCAGATTCAACAGCTTCACCGTCTGCGCTGTCATTGAGACGCCATAAAAGTTTTCTTCCAGAGTTTGGTTTCGGCCGTAGCAGGCTGTACTGCCTGATTACTGAACACAAGTTTCCCCCACCACGAAAGATGGGCAGTCGTACATCTGTCTGGCCATCCACGTTGATTGAAGATGCCAAGCAGCAGATTCTAGAACATGGCGACTGGTCTATTGACCGCGTTGAAGACCCCGAGCTGAAACAATTGGCCGAGCAGCTAGTCAAAGATTACTGAAGCCACGAAGATGCGGCCGCCTGATCCTACAAATGAAAAACCCCCAGTGGGAGCTGGGGGCTGGCGTATTCACTGTCCGGTAAATACAAGTGTGCTTTCTTTGAGAAGGAGGGCACATGGAAAATTGTAGCATAACCATCGATAGCCTTCTCAGCCGCCTGGATAAGGTGCGCTCTAATGGTCACGATAAATGGATAGCCTGCTGTCCTGCTCATGATGACCGGTCACCCAGCATGTCAATTACTACCGGTGATGATGGCCGAATCCTGATGCACTGTTTTGCTGGCTGTTCTGTCGATGAAATCACCAGAGCAATTGGCATCCAGACGAGTGATCTGTTCCAAGATGGTGGATATCAGCCCAACCCCCTGATAGTACCGCCAGCGCCCCGTAAAGCGGGTAGAACATCCACTACAAAGCCAAAGACCGTCAGTCGGCGCAAACTCATGGATGCACTGGAGCATGAATTGCTCGTGCAGCTCGTTGCCATTGGCCACATCAAGAAACGCATAACACCAGACCCGCGAGATCGTGGCCGTGGGCGTCTATCTGCCATACGAATAGAGCAAGCTCTGGAGGCACTATATGAAATCTGAAGATAATGTAGTCAACATCAACGATGAACATAATGAGGTCTGGGACATGCTCTATGGAAAAGGCCAGAAACAAAATGATTCTGGTGATCATACCCAGGAGGAGGAAATTCCAACATGGGAAAAGCCGGTACCTTTAGACGTGAACATAGTCGACAAACTTGAACTCAAATGCTTCCCAAAATGGTTCGCTGATATGGCAAAAGCTGTTGCAGATTTCACAGAAACACCGCTTGAGCTAGCAATCATGATGGGACTAGCAACGGTAGCGACCTGTGTGCAGAAAAAAATCGTTGTTATGCCAAAACCGGGTTATTACGAGCCACTTAATATATGGGCATTAATAATGCTGGCATCTGGTAACCGTAAGAGCGCCGTAATCAGGCTCATGACCCAGGTTCTTACAGATGAGGAAATTTTACTGGCAGAAATGATGACGACTGAGATCCTTACAGCAGCAGAACATCAGCGTGGGATTGATGACCATATTGAAATGAAGCGAAAGCAGCGCATGAAAGAAGAGGATGCGACTGAGTGCAGCAAGCTAACAGCGTCAATTATAAAGCTGGAATCAGAGAAGGAGCCGGTTCCGATAGCTCCTCAGTTCTGGACGCAGGACGTAACTGCTGAGGAATTAGCGGTCTTAATGTCGCAGCAGGGGGAGAAGATGACACTACTATCTGCTGAGGGCGGGATTTTCGAGAACATGGCGGGGAGATATTCTGGCGGCGTGCCTAATATTGATATCTACCTGCAAGGCCATGCTGGTGATCATGTTCGGGTTAACAGGGGAAGCAGGCCTGCAATAGCGATGAATGAGCCAACCTTGACGATGGGGCTATGTCCTCAGCCAGAAATACTGAATAGCCTGTCTAATCAGAAGGTATTCAGAGGCAAAGGTCTGGTCGCCCGATTTTTGTATGTATTACCAAAATCGTTGATGGGAGAGAGGACAGGTGAGGGGCCCCCTATTCCGCCTGTAGTGACAAAAGCGTACGAAAAGAATATCAAAGCCCTGCTGGAACTAAAGCCAGCAAAAGATGATAAAAACCGTGATATGCCTCATGTTGTCAGGTTCTCTGAAGAGGCGGAAACTGAATGGAAGGAATTTTCCACAACGATAGAGCCGCAGCTCGGAGAGTCTGGCCGACTTCATTTCATGGAGGACTGGGCAGGCAAACTTCCTGGTGCTGGAGCAAGGTTGACCGGGCTAATACATTGCATGGAATACGCCCTGAATAAACCGCAGGACATTTCTGCGTCGCTTCAGACTGCAAAGAAAGCACTAGATTTTTCTGGATCCCTTTTAAGCCATGCTGAGCGTTCTTTCAGCATAATGGGAAGTGACGAGGACATGAACGTCGCTCGCAAGGTCTGGGGCTGGATAAAAAGAAATCGATCCGAGGAGTTTAAAGCAAGGGATTGTTTTAACGACATCCGAGGGACTTACCCAAAGATGGATATGCTGGCACCGGCCTTTGATGTTCTCGCTGAGCGAAATTATATTGCTATGAAACCCGGTCCTAAAAAGAGGTCAGCGGGTAGGCCACCTAGCCAAGAGTATATTGTTAACCCGATGATTGTGGAGCATTGGTGATGACTGGCTGGCGCGAAACAATAAGTAAATCTTTGACCCCTAAATCCATCCGCAATATCCGCAATACTCGTCAAAAGACCATCGATGCAGGTGAAATAGCGGGTTCTGCGTATTGTGCGGATGCTTTCCAAGATATTGAAAATGAAAAACTGGAAAGTTCCAGTCTTACTGAAATAGCCAAAGCAAGGCTATCGATGCTGGCGAAAGAACTGGATCACCCTCTTGAGAATCTGCTGGACTGGTACAAGTCGCTGCATGACATGGAAACCCTCGGCTCTATCATCATGGATGATACCACGCCGTATGTAACCGAGAATTTGAATTACCTTAGCACAAACGGTACGAGGGATATATCCATAT
>JASJFV010000047.1:0-2580 GCA_033791885.1 Gammaproteobacteria bacterium
AGATGGATGAAATAGTACAGGTCTTGCGTCGTGTTTCTGAGATGGTCTGTGAACTGCCGGAAATTAAAGCACTGGATATAAATCCCCTGATCGCTGATGAAAACGGCGTCATGGCACTGGATGCTCGCATTGTAGTAGAGCGCTCATCAGCATCTCTTGACCGATATGATCACATGGCGATTCACCCTTATCCGAGCCACCTGATTTCTCTGCATCAACTGTCAGATGGTACAAACATCAAAATCCGCCCGATACGACCGGAGGACGCAGACATCGAACAGAGTTTTATACGCGAACTATCTCCCAAGTCCAAATATTTCCGTTTCATGCAGGGCCTTAATGAACTGGACCAGAAGATGCTGGTGCGTTTTACACAACTCGACTATAGCCGCGAACTCGCATTAATCGCTGTTGTGGAGAGACATGATAATGAAACAGAGCTGGGGGTAGCCCGTTATGTCACGAATCCCGACGGTGACAGCTGTGAATTTGCATTGGTGGTTGCTGATAGGTGGCAAAACAAAGGAATTGGATCGCGCCTGATGAGCGCATTGTTCGACGCTGCTCGCCAGCGAGGCATCGAGAGAATGGAGGGCGAAATTTTGGCCAACAATCAGAATATGCTGAAGCTGACCAAAAAGCTGGGTTTCAGCTTGCATACAAGTACTGAGGATAAAGGTATCAAGGTGGCCTGCAAGCAACTATAAAATTACTGCGATCTGCATTAATAGTTCGTAGCAAAGTAATTGAAGGTTTGAACGCTATAGCGCTAGTAAGCAGACTGTAATGAAAATTCTCTGACAGAGAAAAACCGACCCTATATAGTCGTTCATAGCATACATGATACAAGTCAGTTAACCCCGCAAATGTGAGGTAACTCTTTAGATTGACTTTCATTTTTGATTTTAACCTTTGCGTATATTTTCCATATGATTATTAACCGCGTATTGATCAAAATGGCAGTTTAACCTCCACGCGAGTACCAGTGCCGATTTTGCTTTCAATCTCCAGCCTGCCGCCATGTGCTTGCGTAATCATTTTGCACAGGTATAGCCCAAGCCCGTAACCGCCTGTTTCACGTTGCCTTGACGGATCGACTCGATAAAATGGTTCTGTCAATTTTGGTAGATGCTGCTTTTCAATGCCTTGACCATGATCAGTCACTGTCACGGCGACAAGATTTTTTTTAAGGCGAAGACTTATCTCCAGTGGCAAGGCCCCTTCAGGGGTATGGGTGGAAGCCTTGTCCCATAGATTTTTTAGCAGCAGTTTAATGCGTGCGGTATCGATGTCGAGCATAGTGGCTGTTTCGGGCAATCGAATGACAATGCCTGTGTTTTTATACCATGTCTGCACAATATCGTTTATCAATGCCCCGATGTCACACTTTGCCTTGTTCAGTTTTGTGTGTCTGCTGCTCAGGCGTTCTGTCTCCATCAGCTCTTCGATCAGTGTTTCCATTTCCTTTATGTCATGAATGATCTGTGTCTTATTACTGTTATCATCAAGCATTTCTGCAGCAAGTCGTGTGCGGGTTAGAGGTGAACGCAGTTCGTGGCTGATGGCCAGGAGTAACTGGCGTTTGGCATCCAGCATTTGTTGTATGTCGTCCGCCATCGTATTAAAGCTGCCAGCCAGTTCACCTAGCTCATCTCTGCGATTGATATTTATCCTGTGTTCAAGGTCGCCGGTGCCAAATTTTTGCACGCCTGCCTTAATAGCGTCGAGCGGAGAAAACAGTCGACGCGTGGCATAGTAAAGTACAAGCAGGATGACCAGTAAGATTAGTAGTGGAATCCATCCTTTGAAGCCCTTGCGCTGGTCGCGTACATTGGGAATACTGAATAGCAGAGTGGCATCACTATCACGGGCTATCAGGTAGTGGTGGTCTGTTTTATCCTTAGCATGGGAGAAACTGTTTCCGTCAATATTAAAGTCGCGTTCAATATCAAGATCATCTATAGCAGTTAATTGCCCACTTGAATTCCAGCTACTATTTGAATCTGAGATCTGAATTTCGATCTTCATGCGATTAGCAAGTTCCTGTGCACGTGCCCGGTCAGGTGGTGTACCAATGTCGGCTTTTACATATTCAAGGTATTGCGTTAGATGTGGTCGTATGTTGTCCTTGAAATGTTCCTGGAACGAATGGCGGATACCACTGCCAACCAGTATTACAAATAAGATAGCCATGCTGATAAACAGCAGTAACAGCTTTGCGGACAGGCTGTGACGTCTCTTATGATTTGATTTGTTCATGTTGGCTTGCCGACAAATACATAACCCAGGCCGCGTATCGTACGGATCAGGTCGAGTGGTTTCAGCTTCTGTCGTAGACGGCTTACGAGGATATCTATAGAGCGAGTGTAGATGTCAGCATCAATACCCTTGAGTTTGTTAAGCAGCTCATCCCGGGTAAAAGTCTTTTGTGGCGATGTCGCAAAAAGCAGGAGTAACTGGTATTCCAAAGAGCTTAGTGGCAGTGTTTCATCAGCCATCGTGACCTGTCGTTTTCCAGTATCTATACACAGTGTTTCGAATGTCAGAACAGAATCAGTTATGTTGCCGGATTCGTTATTG
>JASJFV010000048.1:0-20215 GCA_033791885.1 Gammaproteobacteria bacterium
AAATACCTTGCCCGGGTTAAGAATGTTATTCGGGTCAAACAGATTTTTTAGCCTTTTCATCCACGACAATGTGCTTTCATCAACTTCCAGTGAGATAAAATCCATTTTTTCCATACCTATACCATGTTCACCTGAAAGAGAACCTCTCAGGCCTATAACCAGGTCAAACACCGCGCACAGACATGGATAGGCCTGTTTTTCCTGCTCGGGATTCTGTGTGTCATAAAGCAGGTTGACATGAATGTTGCCATTTCCGGCATGGCCAAAATTAACGATGGGTATGCCGTATTTTTGACTTAATGCCTGCAACCCTTCAAGCAGTGCAGGTATGTTGCCGACAGGGACAACAACATCCTCGTTAAGCTTATTTGGCGCAATATCCCGTAATGCGGGTGACAGGGCCTTGCGTGTGGCCCACAGCTGACAGGCTTCATCTTCAGTGTTTGAGTGGATTATCTCAAGTAATGATGAATTACTGGCAGCCTTGCTGATTTGATTTATAGCATCACTCATTCCGCTGGCAAGTCCATCGACTTCGACCAGTAACAGCGCTCTGGCTGCTTCGGGTAAGTTGATTCCCGGTTTGTTGCGTATAAGGTCAATCGCTGCATCATCAAGGAATTCGAGTGCGGAGGGAATTACTGACTGGTTCATAATGGCTACAATCGCATTAGTCGCCCCCTCTATGGATTGATAGCAGGCTGATATTGTCCTTCTGGATTCCGGCAACGGGAGCAACTTCAGGGTGGCCCGAGTGATGATGGCCAGCGTGCCTTCACTTCCTATAATTAACCGGGTCAGGTCATAACCGGTGACGCTTTTGGTCGTTCGGACGCCGCAGCGCAGGGTATCTCCGTTGGCTGTGACGGCAACCAGACCGAGAGTGTTTTCTCGCGTGGTGGAATATTTAACGGCACGTGGTCCGGCAGCATTGAAGGCGAGGTTGCCACCTACTGTACAAACACTGGCGCTGCCCGGGTCGGGTGCCCAGAAAAAGCCATCCTCTGCTGCACGATTCTGCACTTCCTGGTTGGTAACACCCGGTTCTACACGCATTAGCCTGTTTTTGACGTCAACACTAATGATCCGATTCATCTGTTCCATTGACATTACAAGTCCACTTTTCACAGGGACAGAGCCACCGGTAGTACCGGTGCCTCTTCCACGCACAACAAGCGGAACCTGGTGGCGATTGCACAATTTTGTTATCGAGACCACTTCACTATGGGTAACAGGTAACACTACGGCCAGTGGTGTAGCATGCTTACGGGAATTATCGGAGCCATAGGGCCAGCACTCTTCTACCTTAAGCAGCAATCGTTCTGTAGGCACTGTGGCTTTCAGTGAATTTAGGAAATCATCAGAGAACTCGCTAGAGAACATAGGGTCAGCTTCTAATCCGATTGATCAGGTCACTAGTAGAACGCTGGTAACGAAAACGAATGGAACGCACTTTACCGCCATGCTTTATTACCTCTTCAGCACCGATTATCTGTTCAACGGGCCAGTCACCGCCTTTTACTAGAATATCTGGTTGTATCATCTGGATCAGTTCCAGTGGTGTATCAGCATCGAAAGGGATTACCAGGTCAACACTCTGAAGTGCAGCGAGCAATGCCAGGCGGTCGGCGAGAGGATTGATCGGTCTGTCAGTACCTTTGTTCTGTCGACGTACAGAATTATCGGTATTCACTGCGACCAGCATACTGCGACCGAATTGGGCCGCCTCCTCAAGATAGCTGACATGACCTCGGTGAAGAATATCAAAGCAGCCATTGGTGAACACCAGCGGTCGCGGCAGACTGGCTATTAACGGGCTGTCTGCATCAGTGACAGAGAGAATCTTTTCATCAATTAAAGCCATCAGTACAGTCCTGCTGGCTTAATCTGGCCCGAGTAACTGGGTATCAATGAGGTCGCACAGACAATGAATAATAATGATATGTACTTCCTGTATGCGAGCAGTGGACTTTGCTGGTACAGAAATAAATACATCGTCGTCTTCCAGGAATCCGACGAGGGCACCACCGCTATTACCGGATAATACGACACAACGCATTTGTCGCTGATGAGCCGCCTGTACAGCCTGCAGTATGTTTGCGGAATTACCTGAAGTTGATATCGCTAGCAGAATATCACCTTCCTGTCCCAGGGCGCTGACTTGCTTGGAGAAGATTTCATCAAAAGCATAGTCATTGGAGATCGATGTAATAGTAGAAGAATCAGTTGTGAGTGCGATAGCAGGTAATCCCGGCCTTTCACGCTCGAAGCGGTTCAGTAATTCAGATGAGAAGTGCTGCGAATCGCTGGCAGATCCACCATTGCCACAGCAGAGGATTTTCCGGTCATTTAGCAGTGCATTGGTCATCAGTGTAGCAGCATCAACAATATCTACAGTTATCTTGTCTTGCGCTGCCTGGGCAGTTTCTATATGCGAGGTAAAGATATTTGTAACACGCTCAGAAAATTCCATCGTAAAATTTGTTAATCCACTTAGTTAAGCTGATGCTACTTTATCAGCGAGATAATCAGAATGCATCCTTGATCCATAAAATTTCCGGCTTTACTGATTGAGCGGAAATGGCCATTACATCAAAACGCTTATAGTAGTGTGTGTATTTTCTGTGGGTCTGCAGGAAATGCTCGGCGCTTTTTCGCAATCGCTCTATCTTCTGTCGAGTGATGGATTCAGCAGGAGAGCCAAAAAATGGATTACTGCGGAAACGGACCTCAATAAAGGCCAGAGTGTCAGCATCCAGCATCAGCAGATCAATCTCACCGGACCTGCAACTGTAATTTCTTTTTATTGTAAGTAGCCCCTGGTTAATCAGGTATTTTTCCGCAACATCTTCGGCGTTATGGCCTTTCTGAAGGTGCAATGGCAGGAATTGCTTCAAATTTTTTTTCACTGAATCGTCCTTGATACGTGGTTTGTTTGTCGAGCAGAGTGGGTTTTCCTTTACGGAATCTGGCCCAGAGCATTTGTCTATTAACAATGCCATTTTCTTCAATATAGAGGTTCCCTGACAGCCCCTGGTAATACAACTGGGAATTACTTCTCATTCGTTGAAGGCGTGGCAGGATAGCGAAGATATCCATTCCTAACCCATAAAGCCTGTTGTAACTGGTATTTCGGTTGGGCCATCCACCCTGCAAAAAGGTGCGCAGTGATTCTAATTCTACATTTGTCGCAATCATCCAGGGCATATCAGGGAAGCGGATACGATCCAGGTCAGCATCATTGACCGGGTCGAGTTTGCCGGAAAAGATTCGTGAGGTGGAATAGATAGGGAGGTTGTGTGCATAGAAAAAGTCCAGCACCGGTTTGATCAGGCGGGCATTGCGGTTTGCTGATGCGAGAAAAATGAATTCAATATCCTGTCTGCGCCGTGCTTCGGTGGTGATTTTTCCACCAAGCAGATTTTTCATTTCAGCGATCCGCTGCTCGCTGCTGTCAACACCGAGCAGTTGGCGGATAGTTGGAGAATAATCGGTTTCTTTAGAAGAAAAACTCGCACTGCTGACGATGTCACCACCCAGTTGGCTAAAGCGGTTAGTAAAGGCATTGGCCGTGCGTTGGCCATTCGCAGTATTAGGAAACATGATGACGCCTCGACGGTGACCATCAAGCCATGCGCGTTCGGCGGCCTGCTGTGCTTCCTGTTCCTGAGAAAGACTGAACTGATAAAGATCCTGCTGCGCAATATTCTGCTCTTCAGCAGGGGGGGACAGTAAAATCGTCGGGACATTAATTGCAGCTGATGAGAGCAGGCTATCTATAGACTGGCGCCCCAGCGGCCCAACGATAATGTCAGCTCCATCATAGATGGCCTGATTGTAGTAATGAGATGCCGCGCTAGCATCACGACCATAATCATATACACGAACTTGATAGCGATTGCTCGCCACCTGCTCATTGTTCATTACCTCAAATCCAGCTTGGATGGCGCTGGCAGCCGGTTCATACTGTGAAGTGACAGGCAGTAGGAAGGCTATTCTTTTTGGCAGATCTGCAGTTGCTGCATCTCTAATGATCCATTCAAGTACATTATAGCTTGCCGGATGGGATATCTTAGTAATCCTCCAGTTATTTACAGCTTGTTCTATGTCAGAGTATGGACTGCTATTTTGGACGATTATTGCCAGTTCTATCCAGTCAAACAGGACTGATGATATGTTCTCTTGTTGAATCAACTGCAACTGATCTGTATCGGTGATCATCAAGATATTCCACAGCAGCCACTGGTTATCATCGGTGCCATCACCGGATAGAAACTGCCCGCGTTTAATGAGTGCATTCAGAGCATCGGCAGTTTGGCCCTGAGCGATAGATGCTTTAGCTTGTATAAGATAAAAAGCAGCTAATGTTGCCGGCTGATTGCTTTCTGCTCTTTGCCTTAGCAACTGCTGAGCTTGCAGGCTGCCCCCTGCCTGTAACAGTATCGTTGACTGCATAATACGCTTGCGTGTTCTCTCGTCAGTAGTCAGTGAGCTATCGTCTATGCTGGCAAGCATGTCGAGTGCCAGGCCTGGGCTTCCGCTCAGAAACAACGATGCAGCCTGTTGCAGGCGAAAGTCATCACTGCTGTCAGTTAGTGGAAAGTCAGAGGAAAAAGGCAGTGCAGCTGATGGATTACCATCGGGTAATGGGGATGTAATGATATCTATTGATTCAGCCTGTTGGCTGGACGAATCAGGTGTCCTGGTGACAGGCGGTGATGATTGACAGGCTGACAGGGCAAGTACGAGACTGCATAAGCCTAAGAGTTGTTTGAATATGTTTGAATAATTCAAGGGGAGCTGTTATCCATAAAATTAATGCATTTATTTACGGTATGATTCCATCTTACCGTTTCCGGATTTGATGCGATTATAGCGAGGGATGATGAAAACAGGCAAAACCGGAAAACCCGGGAAATTGTACGTTGTTGCAACACCTATTGGCAATCTCGCAGATATCTCGAATCGCGCACTCGAAACTTTGGCTTCCGTTGATCTAATTGCAGCTGAAGATACACGCCATAGTCGAACACTATTGCAACACTTCGGCATCAATACTGCAATGATGTCGTTGCATGAACACAATGAAGCCTCAAAGATTGAACAAATAATCAGGCAATTAGAGGCGGGCAGTTCAGTGGCGCTTATCAGTGATGCCGGCACGCCATTAATATCTGATCCGGGATTTCGACTTGTCCTGGCTGTCCACGAAGCAGGCATGAAGCCGGTGCCGGTACCAGGAGCCAGTGCGATTAGTACTATGCTTTCGGTAGCCGGTCAGCCAGTGGAACGGTTTTGTTTTGAGGGTTTTCTACAGTCAAAAAAAGCGGCAAGGCGCAAGCAGCTGGAAGCGTTATTATCAGAATCCCGCACACTGGTTTTCTATGAATCATCCCACCGCATTCATGAATCACTGCAGGACATGCACAATGTTTTCGGGCCTTCGCGTTGTTGCACCGTGGGTAGGGAATTAACCAAGCGATTCGAGTCTTTGTACCGGGGGAAATTGGATGAGGTCCTGCTGGAAATGGAGCAGGACAAAAATTCAACGCGCGGAGAATTTGTAGTGGTTGTGGCCGGTGCTGAAGAGAGTGATGATGAGAATCTTGAAAAAGGCAGGTTAATTATGGATGTCCTGCTGTCAGAATTATCTGTCTCAAAGGCGGCTGGCCTGGCGGCTAAAATATCAGGAGCTCGAAAGAATATGCTCTATGAGTATGGAGTAGATAAGAAAGGGTGAACAAAGTGTTATTTTTTAAGTAAGCCCAAAGAGCTTTTTAAAACCTTGCAGGAGAGTTATTTGTTATACTCCACAGCGAGCTGGCCAGGCAGTCGCTGTAGATAGTTTCTGATTATCTATAGAGGAAAGTCCGGGCTCCAAAGGGTAGAGTGCCAGGTAACACCTGGACGGTGTGAGCCGATGGATAGTGCCACAGAAAATATACCGCCCAAGTCTTTCGAGACCGGTAAGGTTGAAATGGTGCGGTAAGAGCGCACCGCGCCTGTGGTAACGCAGGTGGCAGGGTAAACCCCACTCGGAGCAAGACCAAATAGGGATCCTGAGGCACGACCCGTGCTGGATCCGGGTAGGTTGCTTGAGGTGTCCGGTGACGGGCATCCCAGATGAATGACTGTCCAAGACAGAACCCGGCTTAACGGCCAGCTCGTTTTTTTATCCTTCCTTGAGGTGCTTTTCGGTATTTCTGCCGGTAGCTGCTTCGTCGTGAGTTGAGGGCATTAGATCTGCTTGATTTGACTCATAAATTCAACGATGAGTTGATATCTGGCACCGTTGCCATTGTAGTGCAATAGAAAGAGCTTACATTATTTAGATCTACAGGCAGTTCCTCTTTTATTATTTTCAGCGCGTTATATTTCAGACTTAATGTAACTTGTTAGCCATCTGTCGGAAATTAAGCTAATTCACTGTTTTTAAAGAAAAAAATTAATCAGATGCTTGACAGATCTAGTTTTGGGATCGTATAGTGTCAAAAAGTGGGTAATTGTGGAGTAAATTACCCCGCAAATAGGTTGTTGACAATAAAAGTGGTGGAAGATGTTTAGAGGAGTTAATCAGGTCAATCTGGACAGCAAGGGGAGGATTGCCATCCCTACTCGCTATCGCGAGGAGTTGCGTTCGGATGCTGATAGCCACATGGTCGTCACTGTCAACATAACCGACCGCTGTTTATGGTTGTATACCTTGCCTGAGTGGGAGCGCATCGAGTCAGATGTCACAGCTCTGCCGTCATTTGATAAGCGCGCAGCAAAACTCAAGCGTTTTTTCATTGGTCAGGCCACTGATGTAGATATGGACGCAAGCGGGCGTCTACTGCTGCCGCCGCCTCTGCGTGAGTTCGCGCAACTGAAAAAGCAGATTGTACTGGCTGGGCAGGGTAATAAATTTGAAGTCTGGGATGAGGAGAACTGGACGGCACAACGTGATCAATGGATGGAAGATGGTCTGGGCGACGGGCCAATGCTCGTCGAACTAGAATCCCTTTCGTTATAGGTGGCGCGATGGAACAGCACCCCCATCGCCCCGTCCTGCTGGAGGAGGTAGTAGAGGCAATGAATATCCGTGAGGATGGATACTACCTGGATGCAACTGCTGGCCGTGGTGGTCATGTTGCTGCAGTGCTTGAGCAGCTTGGCCCGAAAGGTCGTGTTCTTGCCATTGACCGCGATCCCCAGGCAATTGCAGCAGTAACCAGGCGATTTGCCGGTGAATCCAGGGTGCAGATCAGGCAGGCAAACTTCTCTTCACTGGCAAGTATTGTTGAGCAGGGTGAATGCTTCAATGGAATCCTGTTTGACTTTGGCGTTTCCTCTCCGCAGCTTGATGATGCATCACGTGGCTTTAGCTTTATGCAGGATGGCCCGCTCGATATGCGGATGAACCCGTCTGACCACCCGAGTGCGGCAGAATGGCTGGCAACAGCTGAACAGCATGAAATAAGGGATGTGTTACGTCGTTTCGGAGAAGAGCGGCATGCTCATCGTATCGCCTGGGCTATCGTTGATTGCCGTGCTGAAAAGGCTATTGAGACCACGGCCCAGCTTGTAGCAATAATTAAGCAGATCGTACCCGCTCGTGAGCAGGGCAAGCATCCTGCGACAAAAAGTTTTCAGGCAATTCGTATTCGGATTAACAAAGAGCTGGAAGAGATCGCAAGCGTATTGCCGGTCGCTCTCGGTGCTTTGTGTGATGGTGGCCGCTTATTGGCTATCAGCTTTCATTCACTGGAAGACCGGATCGTAAAAAGGTTTATGCGAGATGAGGCTCGGGGTGATGATCTACCGATGGAAATCCCAATACGTGATGCTGAACGTACACCCGGTCTGCGTCTGATTGGCAAGCCGGTACGCGCTACTGCAAGTGAGATTGATAATAACCCGCGTGCACGCAGTGCAACACTGCGCGTCGCTGAGCGCATTGCTGCCGACAGGGAGGTGGCGTGACTAGAGAAGCACTAATAGTCTACGGCCTGGTGCTTGCGCTCGCGCTATCTCTGGTTTACACGCGTGTAACGACACGTAGTCTTTACTTGCAATTGCAGGCACTGCAGCAGCAGCGCGATGATTTTAACGTTGAATGGGGTCGATTGTTACTGCAGGAAGCGCGCTATGCAGAGCCCCGCTATATTGAAAAAGTAGCCCGCCAGAAACTGGGTATGGTCTTTCCTGTGCGCGAAAAGATATCGGTGATTCAGTTGCCATGAGTAGATCAGTTATCAGAAAAGGAAATCAGCCGCTGACCAGCCCTGCCAGGCACTGGCTTGTGCTTGCTGTAATTGGATCACTGTTTGTAGTAATGACGGGTAGAGCACTTTTTCTGCAATTTTTTAATGCAGATTTCCTCAAGCAGCGTGGTAATGCACAGGCGTTGAGAGTGATTGATGTTTCTGCCGTGCGTGGAATGATTCTTGATCGGAATGGGCAGCCTCTTGCTGTTAGTACACCTGTGGATGCTGTCAGTGCTAATCCGGCAAAGCTCCACGCCAATCCTGATAGCTGGAAACCGCTAGCGAAAACACTTGGCGTTAACTACAAAGAGCTGAAAGAAAAAATCAATCGTCACAGTAAGCGGCATTTTATTTATTTAAATCGACAGGTGTTGCCTGAAACAGCCGAGCGCGCAATGGCGCTGGATATCGACGGTGTGTTTCTGCGTAGAGAATACAAGCGCTTCTATCCGCTTGGAGCAGTGACAGGCCATCTGGTTGGCTTTACCAATGTTGATGGCCTGGGGCTGGAAGGTATTGAACTTGCCTTTAACGAAAATTTGCGCGGCCGGCCTGGAAAAGACCAGGTCATCCGTGATGCATCAGGCCATGTGATTGAGCATGTTAGTAATATAGTGAGAGCGGCTGACGGTGAAGACCTGGTGCTAAGTATTGATAGTCGTATCCAGTACCTTGCCTACCGGTCGTTAAAAAAGGCCGTTGTTGAGCACCAGGCAACCAGCGCCAGTGCAGTGGTAGTCGATATTAAAACCGGAGAAATCCTGGCCATGGTAAACGAGCCAGGCTACAACCCCAATGATCGCAGCCAGTTGCGCAGCAGCCGGTTCCGCAACCGTGCAGTCACCGACAACTTTGAACCCGGTTCGACTTTTAAGCCGCTGACCGTCGTCGCCGCGTTGGAAAATCGTTACGTTACACCGGATACCATTCTTGAAACGGATGGCGGCAAGATGAAACTGGCGAGATATACCATTCGTGACACTCATGATTACGGCGATCTCAGTGTGTCGAATGTGATCATGAAGTCGAGTAATGTTGGCGCTGCGAAATTAGCGCTACAGCTAAAGAACAAAGAATTATGGACAGTCTTGAATAGCGTTGGAATTGGCAAGCTGCCAAATTCCGGGTTGCCGGGTGAGGCAAAGGGGGCATTCAGTCATCATTCAGAATGGCGTGACATTCGTCGTGCAACCATAGGTTACGGCTATGGTGTTTCGGTTACCGCTCTGCAACTTGTTCAAGTCTATGCCACTCTGGCCAATGATGGCATTCAACTGCCGCTGAGCATACTTCGTCGTGGTGACGTTCCTGACGGTGAGCAAGTGATTTCGGCAAAGGCAGCAAAGCAGGTTCGAAAGATGCTGGAAATGGCCGTCAGTGATGAAGGAACAGGGCGCAATGCCCGCATCCCTATGTACCATGTCGCAGGCAAGACAGGTACCTCGCGAAAGGCTGAGGGGAAAGGATACTCAAAGTTGTATAACGCTGTATTCGCAGGAATGGCTCCCGCTTCCCGTCCTCGTTTAGCCATGGTAGTGGTGGTCAATGAGCCTGGTGCTGGTAAATACTACGGCGGTACTGTCTCTGCACCGGTTTTTGCCAGTGTAATGACAGGCGCTTTGCGGTTGCTTGATGTGCCTCCTGATGACATTTCTGAAGACCGGCTGTTGATGGCTACACATGTCAATTCGGCCAGTCAGGAGAGTGACAGGTGATCGTGGCTATGCGCAGCGCACAGACTACACATACGCTGTCCGGACTGTTAGCGGGTCTTGCAGATGTCTCTGCATATGACGACCTTGTTGTGACAGGTGTGAACATCGACAGCAGGAAAGTGTCTTCCGGCGATTTATTTATTGCCCTGCCAGGTACGCGTCAGCACGGCAACGCATATATAGAAGAAGCTGTTAGACGCGGTGCTTCTGCTGTTGTTTATGATGCGGCGACAAAATTGCCACACAGGCCAGGTTCAGATATTCCGCTGATTAAAGTAGCAGACATAACGCAGCAGGCAGGGGTCATTGCCAGTCGGTTTTACAATGAGCCGAGCAGAAGTATGACTGTGACTGGTATCACCGGTACCAATGGCAAAACAACTTGCAGCATCTTGCTGGCCCAGGCCTTAAATACACTCGGTGCCAGGGTGAGTCTCATCGGCACACTTGGTGCGGGTTTATGGGGGCAGCTAACCGCAGCTACTCATACCACTCCCGATGCAGTAACACTACAAAGCCAGATCGCAATGCTTCATGATCAGGACAGCGATGAGTTGCTGATGGAGGTTTCTTCACATGGGCTGCAGCAGGGCCGAGTGAGCGGTATAGACTTTAATGTCGCAGTATTTACAAACCTGAGTCAGGATCATCTCGATTATCATGGCAGCATGCAGAGCTATGGCGCTGCTAAAGCGAGACTTTTTCAGCAATTTGAACTTGACCTGGCTGTTATTAACAGCGATGACAAATTTGGCAGGGAACTGCTTTCTGGAAGTGACTTAGCCACCAGCTCAAACTCGGACACGCGCGTCGTCAGTTATGGCATAGAAAGCGGTGATGTTCGAGGACATCACATCAGTCTTCAATCAGACGGTATCCGACTGCAGGTACAGTCTCCCTGGGGCGAGTTGTTCATCGACAGTAAGATGATGGGGCGTTTTAACGTTTATAACCTGCTCGCCTGTTCAGCAGTGTTGCTGGCTACTGGTCATGCGGCTGACGAGGTCGCCAGAGCGTTGTCTATTGCTGAATCTGCGCCCGGTCGTATGGAATGTTTCAGATCGTGCCATGCAACAGTGGTTGTAGATTTTGCCCATACCCCTGATGCTTTAGAGCAGGCCCTGACCGCATTAAGAGAGCATATTCCGGGGCGACGTCTTATCTGTGTTTTTGGTTGCGGTGGAAATCGTGATCAGGGCAAACGCCCAATAATGGGCGCCATAGCTGAACAGCTCGCCGACAGCGTAATTATTACTGATGATAACCCTCGTCACGAAGAACCTGCCGCGATTCGTGCAGACATTTTGTCGGGTATGCAGCAGCCGTCTGTGCAAATTGCGGATCGCCGAAAGGCTATTGAAGCCGCATGGCAGCAGGCGCAGCAAGGCGACATAATTTTAGTCGCGGGTAAAGGGCACGAATCTTCACAACAGATGGGTGAGTTAAAGATTCCTTTCAGTGATCGCCAGGTAGTCATGGCGTTAATGTCTGAGTCGCTGGGGGAGCTGGAATGATGCTGTCACAGTTGAGCCAGGTCGTTGAAGGAAGTCTGACTGGTGCAGATGTGCCATTTGAGTCCGTTAGTATAGACAGCCGCACACTCAACAACGGTGCATTGTTTGTTGCGCTCAAAGGCCCTAACTTTGATGGTCATAATTTTATTGCCAATGCCCGCCAACAGGGTGCCGCTGCAGCACTGGTTTCACAACAGGTTTCTGACGCATTGCCTGCAGTCACAGTAGCAGATACTCGCCTTGCCCTCGGTACTCTGGCAGCCAACTGGCGATCTGATTTCGATATACCTGTCGTTGCAGTGACAGGTAGTAATGGCAAGACCACAGTGAAGGAGATGTTGAGCAGTATTTTTACCCAGGCGTGTGATGGTGATGTTGAATGTGTGCTGTCGACAATCGGTAATCTTAATAATGACCTTGGGCTGCCATTAACACTGTTGCGATTGCGCAAATCCCATCGTTACGCAGTCACCGAAATGGGTATGAATAATCCGGGCGAATTGACCTATCTGACATCTATCGCAAAACCGGACGTGGCTGTGATAACCAATGCAGCTGCTGCACACCTGGAAGGCCTGCATTCTGTGGAAGGTGTCGCGCGGGCAAAATCCGAGATTTATTCAGGCGTTAAAGACACCGGTACAGCCATCATCAATGACGATGATGAATTTGCGCCGTTGTGGAGAAAGCTGGCCGGGGATTTGAAGATTGTCGGGTTCAGTTTGCAAAAAAGCGCCGATGTCACAGCAGAATTTGATCTCTATAAGGATCACAGTCGCGTCACTCTGCACACGCCATGGGGTGATGCCAGCTGTCGCCTGGCCTTGCCGGGTAAACATAATATCGCTAATGCATTAGCAGCGACAGCGGCTGCAGGCACAGTTGGTATCCCCCTCGATTATATCGCTGCAGGGCTTGAACACTGGCAAGGTGTTAAAGGTCGTCTGCAGGCAAAAGAAATAAACGGTGTACATGTTATCGATGACACCTATAACGCCAATCCAGCATCTATAAGCGCTGCACTTGAAGTGTTGTCAATGCAGCCTGGTATGAAGGTTTTCGTCATTGGCGACATGGGTGAGTTGGGCGATAACTCGGCATTACTGCACAGGCAGAGTGGTGAGTTGGCAAAGGAACTGGGGATTGATGCCTGCTATACGCTTGGACAGCAGACGGTACTCACCGCTCAGGCATTCGGGCCGCATGCTCAGTCATTTACCGAGCCAGGGCAACTAGTAAGTGTATTGCAGAAAGAGCTTCGTAATAACCTTGATCAACCTGTCAATATACTGGTCAAGGGTTCAAGGGCGATGAAGATGGAGCAGGTCATTGAGCTGCTCGAAATAAACGGAATGGGGGGCTGACGGGTGCTTCTATATCTGTTTGAAAAGCTGGCAGAAAACTTCAGTGCTTTTAATGTCTTCCAGTATCTTACCTTGCGCGGTGTGCTTAGCGTGGTGACGGCTTTACTTATCAGCCTATTGCTGGGGCCGGCCATGATACGCAAGTTGGGCAGCCATCAAATCGGCCAGGTGGTGCGTAATGATGGCCCTCCCACGCATTTCGATAAAGTGGGTACGCCAACCATGGGTGGCGCATTAATCCTTGTTGCCATCGTAATTTCTACTCTGCTGTGGGCAGACCTCGAAAATCGTTTTGTCTGGGTCGCCCTGCTGGTCACAACGGCTTTTGGGGGTATTGGCTGGATTGATGATTACCGCAAGATTATCGATAAGGACACACGGGGTATGGGTTCAGGGCCGAAATTTTTCTGGCAGTCCGTTGCCGGTGGCGGCGCGGCGATATACCTGTACTTCACTGCACAATCGCCAGTAGAAATAAGCCTTATTGTTCCGGTCTTTAAAGATGTTGTCATATATCTTGGGCCCTGGTTCATTTTGCTTGCATATTTAATGGTGGTAGGTACCAGTAATGCAGTTAACCTGACAGATGGTCTTGATGGACTGGCCATCATGCCGACAGTAATGGTTGCCGGTGGCCTGGGTATATTCGCTTATGTAACGGGGCATTCTGTATTTGCCGGTTATCTGGGTATTCCATATATCCCGGGAGTCGGTGAACTGTTGATATTTTGCGCTGCACTGGGCGGGGCAGGGCTTGGTTTTCTCTGGTTCAATACCTATCCTGCACAGGTTTTCATGGGAGATATTGGTGCCCTGTCACTCGGTGCAGCACTGGCAATTGTTGCCGTTATGGTTCGTCAGGAAATTGTCTTGCTGGTGATGGGTGGTGTTTTCGTGATGGAAACGGCCTCTGTCATTTTACAGGTCGCTTCATACAAACTTACCGGCAAGCGTATCTTTCGCATGGCGCCTCTGCATCATCATTTTGAATTAAAAGGCTGGCCAGAACCTCGCGTAATCGTTCGTTTCTGGATTATTACCCTGATCCTCGTTGCCATTGGACTGGCAACCTTGAAGGTGCGTTGAGTACGGAATTATGCTGAATCAACTCACACAATTCGCCAGCCCTTCTGCAGCACTTCATATTATGGCGGCAGGTGATAGGTCGAGCTCAGCAACAGAAGATGAGAAAAAATTTCCACCCCATTGTCAGCTGCAGGGAAATCCCGGACACGCCGCCGTCATCGGTTTGGGCCGCTCGGGTATGGCGACAGCAATATTCCTCAGTGAGATGGGTCTGGATGTTGATGTATATGATTCCAGCAACAAGCCGGTGTTGAGTGAAGAGCTTCGTCGGAGTGCACCAGAGGTTCAAATTATCTCCGGCAGCCTGGCTGTAGAACGCTGGGGTGAAGATAGTCTGCTAGTGATTTCACCAGGTGTACCTCTGACGCATCCAGATCTTGCACAGATTTTAAAAATAGGCGTGCGACCTGTTGGTGATGTTGAACTGTTTGCGCAATGTACGCGGGCACCGGTAATTGCAATTACAGGCTCAAATGGGAAATCGACAGTAACGGTACTGCTTGGCGAGATATTGAAACATGCTGGCCGAAAAGTCGCCGTCGGTGGAAATATTGGAGTACCGGTACTTGAGCTGCTGGACGATAGTAACGAAATTTATGTGCTTGAGCTTTCCAGCTTTCAGCTCGAAACAACCTGGAGCCTGAATGCTGCTGTCGCCACTGTGCTGAACATAGCCGCGGATCATATGGACCGATATGTGAGTATGGGCGACTACATTGCCAGCAAGGCAAAAGTATTCACAGGCAATGGCAGGATGCTACTGAATGCCGATGATCCAGCAACGAATGAGTTGACGAAAAGTGGCCGCGAGTCAATCTTCTTCAGCTCGAAAGTCCCTCATAGCGAGAACGACTATGGCCTGTCTGAAATTGATGGTCGATTGTTTCTTTTTAGAGGCAGTCAACCCTTGATGGCAGCAGACGAGGTTCATCTTGCCGGTCAGCATAATCTGCTGAATGTACTGGCAGCATGGGCTTTGGCAAGCATCGCTGGAGTTGAAGACGTTGTTATTAAAGAAGCGGTAGAAAAATTTGCAGGTTTGCCGCATCGAATGGAGTGGCTGGCTTCCATAAAGGATGTCGACTGGATCAATGACTCAAAGGGAACTAACGTTGGCGCTACTGTTGCTGCCATTAATGGATTGAAGCGTCCGGTTATTCTGATAGCCGGTGGTATTGCCAAAGATGCAGACTTTTCGCCTCTGCGTGAAGTAGTGATTGAGCACGTCAAAGCAGTGATTCTAATTGGCAGGGATGCCGGAAAAATCACTGCTGCGTTATCAGGGGCTGTGCCAATAAGCCTGGCAACAGACATGGGTGACGCTGTCAACAAAGGTGCAGAGATGGCCCTCGCAGGTGATGTTGTCCTGTTGTCACCGGCCTGTGCAAGTTTTGATATGTATAAGAACTTCGAACACAGAGGTAATGAGTTCCGTCGCTGTGTAGGAGGACGGGTCTGATGGCTTCACATGCGGTGAAAGCTTCGATGTCGGCAGGCAGCAACAAGGGCAATCAGGAACTCGGTTTATTGATTCCAATTATCGCGCTGCTAGGCTTAAGTATAGTGATGGTTTTTTCTGCATCCATGAGTGCGAGCAGTCTGGAGCAGGGGCCGGCATTAACAGTGCTGCGGCAACAGAGCCTGTTTGTTTTCCTGGCAGTGATATTGATGCTGCTGGTATCACGTATTCCTCTCAACCTGGTTGAAAAAGCCGGGCCCTTGCTGGTTATTCTATCCATGCTTGTGCTGAGTGCAATCCTCGTACCTGGCATAGGTACCGAAGTATGGGGCAGCGTGCGCTGGATTAAACTGGGTCCGATCAACATTCAGCCTTCTGAGTTTGCCAAGGTATTCCTGATTATCTATATCGCCGGGTTTCTGACTCGAAAGAAAGAGGAAATGCGTATTTTCAGCCAGGGCATTCTGATAGTAGCGATTGTCCTGGCGATGTTTGGTGGTCTCTTGCTAATGGAGCCAGATTTCGGTTCTACGGTGGTCATAGTCGCGACAGTCTTTGGCATGATGTTTCTCGGCGGAATACGCTATTTTCATTTCTTCATGATTCTTGGCATTGCGGTGATGGGCGGCGTCCTGCTGGTGTCATTTGCGGCCTATAGAATGCAACGTATTGTCGGCTTCATGGATCCCTGGTCTGATCCCATGAACAAAGGCTACCAGTTAATCCAGTCATACATTGCTTTTGGTCGCGGTGGATGGAGCGGGATTGGCCTCGGCGAAAGCATCCAGAAACTTAATTATCTTCCCGCAGCGCGAACGGACTTCCTGTTTGCCGTTATCGGTGAAGAGCTGGGCTTTATAGGCGTTCTAGTTGTACTGGGGTTGTTTTTTACTCTGATCTGGCATGCTTTTGCATTGTCACGAAAGGCTGAGTCGCTGGGTAATCTTTTTGCCTGTCGCCTGGCACAGGGTATCGGGCTGTTGATAGCCATAGAGGTATTAATTAATACCGGTGTGAATATGGGAGTACTGCCTACCAAGGGATTGCCATTGCCATTTATTTCGCAGGGTGGATCAAGCCTGCTTGCCAGTAGCATTGCAATGGGCCTGCTGTTTGCCGTTGCACGAGAAACGACCCCGCAGCCTGGGAGAAAGCGATGAATACGCTGATGATCATGGCAGGTGGGACAGGTGGCCATGTGTATCCTGCATTGGCAGTAGCACACACCTTACAGGCCGATGGTGTGAAAATCTTCTGGCTAGGCACCCGTGAAGGAATTGAAGCACAGGTTGTACCTGAGAGCCAGATTGATGTTGAGTGGATATCAATCAGCGGTATAAAAGGCAAAGGTTTGTTTGCACTGATTACAGCTCCATTCAAAATCATTTATGCGATGCTGCAAACTGCTGTAGTGATCTATCGGCGACGCCCGGAAGCAGCCCTCGGCATGGGTGGCTTTGTTTCCGGTCCAGGTGGTTTGATGGCAAAAATATTGATGGTGCCATTGTTGATTCATGAATCAAATGCTGTTGCAGGGTTGACCAACAAATGGCTGGCAAAAATAGCTAACGAAGTTCTGGTTGGGTTTCCTGATGTGTTGAGTAACAGTCGCCATCATCATTATGTCGGCAACCCGGTTCGACAAAGTATTGCTGCATTGCCGGCACCTCAACAACGTTTGCAGGGGCGTACAGGCGAGTTGAATTTACTCATTGTAGGCGGCAGTCTGGGTGCCCAGGTGTTGAATCAGACCGTTCCTCTAGCATTGTCGAATATGGACTCAGCAATTCGACCTGCCGTCCGCCACCAGGCAGGTCGAGGCAAGCTGGTAGACACCTCCGAGGCATATAGTTCACTGGGAGTCGAAGCCAGCTGCAGCGAATTTATCGAAGACATGGCAGAGGCTTACCAGTGGGCAGATCTGGTGATCTGTCGTGCTGGAGCAATGACTGTAGCCGAAATTGCGGCTGCCGGTGTCGCCGCAATTTTTGTTCCCTACCCATACGCTATTTATGATCATCAAACATTAAATGCACGTTTTCTTTCTGATAAGAAAGCGGCAATCCTGGTTTCACAGGAAAGATTTACAGAGGACAGCCTGACAAAACTGTTAATTGAGCTATCGAATGATCGCCCCTGTCTAATGGGGCTATCACGACGGGCCAGGCAGTGTGCTAAAACAGATGCTACACGTCGCGTGGCAGATATCTGTATCGAGGTGATGCATGCGTGAATACGTCAGACATATTTACTTTGTCGGCATAGGCGGTGCGGGTATGAGCGGTATTGCCCAGGTGCTGATAAACCAGGGTTATCGTGTGTCGGGTTCTGATCTGGCAGAATCAGCCGTTACTGACCAGTTGTCGATGCAGGGCGCAGGAATTCATTACGGTCATGCTGCAGAGAATATTCAGGATGCTGATGTTGTCGTAATTTCAAGTGCAGTCGGTGATGATAATCCTGAGGTAGTGGCAGCTCGTGAAGCGAAAATACCTGTAATTCCGCGCGCGGAAATGCTCGGAGAGCTGATGCGCTTTGCTAAAGGCATTGCTGTTGCAGGTACACACGGTAAGACAACGACCACATCACTTGTAGCGAGCGTGATGGCCAGTGGTGATATGGATCCGACCTTTATAATAGGTGGGAAGCTGTTAAGTGCCGACGCCAATGCCAGGCTGGGCAAAGGTGAGTACCTGGTCGCTGAAGCGGATGAAAGTGATGCCTCGTTTCTGCACTTGCAGCCACTAATTGCGGTAGTGACCAATATCGATGCAGATCACCTTGCAACCTACCAGGGCGATTTCTCTGTATTAAAAGAAACATTCGTCCAGTTTTTGCACAATATTCCGTTCTACGGCTTGGCTATTCTATGTATTGATGATCCGGTTGTACGAGAAATTCTGCCATCCATTAGCCGCCCTGTTGTGACTTACGGTTTCAGTGAAGACGCAGATATCCAGGCATCAACTTTCAGTCAGCAAGGTGTCCGTTCTGTATTTACTGTAAGACAGATATCCACTGAAAATGAAGTTGAAGTAACGCTGAACATGCCTGGTCGGCACAATGTGCTTAATGCCCTGGCTGCAATATCTATCGCCTGGAATCTTGGTATTAGTAATGAAAAAATTATTGCCGGGCTGAATGATTTCCAGGGTATTGGGCGCCGTTTTCAGATTAACGATGGTGTAGCGTTTAAAGGCGGCGACCTCGTGCTGGTTGATGACTATGCACACCATCCACGTGAATTGCAGGCAGCACTGTCAGCCATAGATGCAGCATGGCCAGACAGGCGCAAGCTTGTGGTGTTTCAGCCTCACCGCTATAGCCGTACACGGGATTTACTGGAGGATTTTGGTCAGGTCTTGAGTTCGGTCGAGAATCTCCTCGTGATGGAGGTATATGCAGCCGGAGAAATGCCTGATAGCAGTGCGGATGGCAGGGCACTTTGTCGTGCAGTTCGTGCCCGTGGCAGTGCGATACCGATTTTCGTTGAAGACCGTGATCAATTATTTGAGGTCCTGGGTAACACTTTACAAGCCGGCGATGTGCTGGTCACTCTTGGCGCTGGTGATATTGGGAGGGTTGCGCAGCAATTACCTGATTTCATGAGTAGCCTGGCAGGTGAGGCATGATGACAGCAGAAAACCTTCACAGCTGGGCCGGAGTTCTGCTAACAGACGAGCCAATGGCCAGTCACACATCATGGCGAGTAGGTGGAGCAGCGGATTATTTTTATCAGCCGACCGGGATTGATGACCTGTCAATATTTTTACATGAATCAGATCCCTCATTACCTCTCACCTGGCTAGGACTTGGCAGTAATCTGCTGGTGCGTGACGGTGGTATTCGGGGGATAGTCATTCATCTATTGAGCGGCATGAAAAATATCGAATTGCTGGAGCCAACACTTGTTCGGGTAGAAGTTGGTGCTCCTTCTGCAAGAGTGGCGCGTTTCTGTGCAAACAACGATCTTTCAGGCGGTGAGTTTCTCGCCGGTATACCCGGCCTGTTTGGCGGTGCGTTGTCAATGAATGCAGGTGCCTTTGGTGATGAGACATGGCGAATAGTGGACTCTGTAGAAATGATGGATCGCCAGGGAATACGTATTACTCGAACAGTTGCTGACTTTTCAGTGGGCTATCGATCTGTAACCGGGCCAGATAATGAATGGTTTGTCGCTGCCAACATCAGGCTAAAACCAGGTTGTAGTGCAGATTCGAAAAGTCGCTTACGTAAGCTGCTTGAAAAAAGAAACCAATCCCAGCCTGTGGGTACTGCCAATGCTGGCTCTGTTTTCAAAAATCCAGCAGGAGACTTTGCAGCCAGACTTATTGAATCCTGTGGCTTGAAAGGGGCAAGAATCGGCGCCGCCGTGGTCTCTGACAAGCATGCCAACTTCATCATAAATAAGGGCGGCAGCAGTGCAGCAGATATTGAGGCGCTTATCCTGCATGTGCAGAAAGTGGTAGCAGAAGAGACAGGCGTAGAGCTGCATATAGAAGTGCATATTATCGGGGAGGCTGGACATGACTGATCAGCCATTACTTGCACGTTTCGGTAAGGTCGCCGTACTCATGGGCGGTCCTTCTGCAGAGCGGGAAATTTCATTGTTGTCAGGAAATGCTGTTCTCAAGGCTCTGTTGGATGAAGGTGTTGATGCTGTAGGTTTTGATGTCAGTGATGCATCGGTGCTGAGTGATTTACAGCAGCATGCAATAAACCGAGTGTTTATTGCACTGCATGGTCGCTGGGGCGAAGACGGGGTTATTCAGGGTGCGCTGGAAGTGCTGGGCATCCCGTATACCGGTAGTGGCGTACTCGGTTCTGCCAT
>JASJFV010000049.1:0-5847 GCA_033791885.1 Gammaproteobacteria bacterium
GGTGCCGCTGTATACCCATGCGATGGAACCAGCGCAGAAATTGCTGTTCATCTTCCTTTTCTAGCAAACCTGACTGGAAGGCGAGGTCGTGATAGCCAAGGGCCCACTCTTCAACTTGTTCAGCAGGCCATTCGATATAGCAGTCTTTGAGCAGGGAAACCAGGTCATAGGTGATCGGTCCAGTGACTGCATCCTGAAAGTCGATAATGCCCGGGTTATTTATGCCTGTGATCATTAAATTTCGAGAATGGTAATCCCGGTGTACCCATAATTGTGGCTGTTCAAGTGCAGAGGTTGTCAGCAGTTGCCAGGCATCATCCATTATTCTATTTTCTTCGTCTGTAATATCTACAGCAAGATGGGTTTCCAGGTACCATTGACGAAATAGATTCATTTCCTGCTGCAATAGTTCGGCGGAATAGGCCGGTAGAAAGCCAGGCTCATCAAAAGTGCCAGCCTGTAACGTCACCAGGCTTCCCAGGGCATCGCCGTAGAGACGTTCAACCGTACTGTTATCGAGACTGTCCAGATAATGCTTGCTGCCAAGATCTGACATCAGCACAAAGCCCAATTCATCTTCGGTATGCAGAATTTCCGGGACGTTGAGGCCTAAAGCATGAAAACGCCTGGCCAGTCTGCAGAAGGTTGTGATTTCTTCATTTTCCGGTGGTGCATCCATAATTATCAGGCTGCAGTTTTGCTTTTTCAGCCGGAAATATCGTCGAAAGCTTGCATCACTGGATGCTGATTCAAGGGTAAATTCCACATCCGGGTAAAGAGATTCGATCCAGTTGCGAATTATTTGTTTTCTTTTATCCAATAGTTTTTAATCCATCTGTATAATAACCGCCTTCAGAGCGAATGGAAGGCTTGAAGGGGCACCCATTCTATGCGATTTTACACAACACACATAAGCCTGTTTACGGGATATTTATTCGAATGCAAACAAAAATAGCTCTCTCAACCGCAATTTTCTTCACCTTTATTGCACCTCTTGCCGGTCATGCCTTCAGTGTGGATGAATACACAGAAACCCTGATAGACGCTTACAATGAAGCCTTTGAGGGTGAATGCGAAGCTGACACAGTGAAATTCAGGGCAGCAGATAGTGAATTAAAACCCGGCGCCGTTGCCATCGAGGCAGATCAGACAGAACTGATTGATAAAAAAATTGTATTTACCGGCAATGCTGAGCTGGAAAGAGACGGCATGATACTCAATGCCGACAAGATGAGTTATGACAAGACAGATGATAGTGTCGCCGGCCAGGGAAATATCCGTATTCAGGATCCGGCGGGTAATGTTTTTCAGGCGCAGTCGATGGAAATTGAAGTTGAAACGCTTATCGGATCGGCTGACGATGTTGAATATACCCTGGCATCAAAGACAGCTGGCGATAAATCAGAAGATAGCAGGAATATTCAGGCCCATGGCGTAGCAAAACGTATCGATTTTGAAGGGCATGACCTGGTTACACTGCACGACGCGACCTATTCGACCTGCCGCAAGGACAAGGAAATTGCAGTTTTCAATGCAGGCAAAATCGAACTGGACAAATCTGCCGGTGTTGGTAAAGCCAGAAACATGAAATTACGCCTGTGGGATGTGCCGGTATTCTGGTTTCCCTATGCCAGCTTTCCCCTCAACGATGATCGCAAAAGCGGTTTTCTGATGCCGTCAATCGGCTCAACCGACCGTGCAGGTACGCTGGTTAAAATTCCTTATTACTTCAACATTGCACCCAATATGGATGCTACCTTGAGTGCAAATTACTATAGCAAGCGTGGTGCCCAGCTGCAGGGTGAATACCGATATAGAACACGCGGTGGCAAAGGTAACTTTAATGGTGCCTACCTGGCAGATGACAAGGAGACTGGCGAAAACCGCTATGTTATAAATTTGATTTAAGCCAGCAATTTGCCCGTCAATGGTCTGCTTCTGTCAATTATGCAGAAGTCTCCGATGATGACTATTTCGAGGATTTTTCAGGTAATCTTCTGCTGACATCTGCAACCTACCTGAGGCAGGAAGGCAGGGTCGATTACTCAGGTAGCTGGCTGCGAGCAAATGCCCTGTACTCAAAATTTCAGACCATTGATGAAGATATCCCTGAAGCCAGTCGACCCTATGCACGCGAGCCTGCAGTCTCTTTCAGCACCAATATTCCAAAGCTGAATGATTTTAAATTTGATGCCTATGGCAGCTATACGGATTTTCAGCGAACAGACCGGGTTAGTGGCCCACGGTCTGACCTGGGTGCCAGTGTTGCGTATGATTTTAGAAAGATTTACGGCTATTTCAAGCCAAAGGCAACCTTCCGCTACACCGCCTATGATCTGACAGATGTCGCTGCTGGCGAGATCACGGACCCGGACCGCAGTCTTGGTATATTTTCACTCGATAGTGGACTCTATTTTGATAAAGATTCATTTATCAAAGGTAAAGATTTTACCACTACGTTAGAACCACGGTTGTTTTACCTGTATGTCCCGTACGAGGATCAAACGGACATCCCGGTATTTGATACCGGGGAAAGCACCTTTAATAAAGGCATCTTGTTCAGGGAAAACCGCTTTACCGGCCCGGACAGAATCGGTGATGCAAACCAGTTGACTGCAGCGTTGACTTCAAGGTTGCTTAATGCTGAAGATGGAGATGAATTACTGAAAGGTACATTGGGGCAGATCTACTATTTCGATGACAGAAAAGTAAGCCTGTCGAATGATCCAACAGAGCCACAAACCTTCAACCGCTCAGACTTTATTGGTGAGCTATATACAAAGCTATCTAATACATTCTACATGTTCAACTTTTTACAATATGACCCCGATGAAAGCGAAATAGGTTTATTTAGTACAGACCTGAGATATCAGAAAGATGCTCGCCGGGGCATAAATGTTGGTTATTACTATAGAAACACCGATTCCCAGCAGTTGAATACTGATTTTGCCTGGGCGTTGGGACCGCGCTGGCAGCTGAATGCCAATGCTCGCTATGACATAGATGGCAGTGATTTTCTGCGCAGCGGCGTCGCGCTTGGATATAGTGCCTGCTGCTGGGGTGTCACCGTGGCGGCACAAAGGCGCATCGACAACAACAGCGAATATGTCAATGCCTTCTTGCTGACCCTGCAGTTGAACGGTTTGACTAACATAAAGACTGGCTTTTGATGCTGACAAATCAAGATAAGTCGAGCTGATAAGGTTCAGGGTATGATCATATGTTGAAAGCACTATCTGGCCTGTTTGCTGGAATTCTACTGATATCGTTTTTTTCCTTCGCAGGCATGCCTGACGCGCGTGCGATGATGCTTGATCGTGTGCTGGTTGTTGTCAATGATGACATTATTACACTTGGTGAGTTTCAGGCTGCCATGGACACCATGCGCAATAATCTGGCATCCGCTGGTGAGCAGATGCCGCCGGAGAATGTTCTCGAAGAAAAGGTTCTTGAACAGCTGGTATTCGAAAAGCTCCTGCAACTGCATGCTGTTGAAACCGGAATCAATATCACTGATGCGATGCTCGATCTGGCAATAGAGAACGTTGCTCAGCAGAATAATATGAGTGTGCAGCAAGTAATGGAACAACTAAGGAAAGACGGCATCAACGAAGAAGAATTTAAGCAAAGTCTTAAAGACCAGCTGCTGGTGCAGCGTGTTATTGAGCGTGATGTAAAACAATCAATAACGGTTACGGACGGCGAGGTCGATGGTGTGTTGCGCAGCGCTTCAAAAGCACAGCCAGACAGGATTTATAATATCTCGAATATCCAGCTAGCAGTGAGTGAAGATGCCACTTCAGCAGAACTGGAAAATGCGCGTCAGCGGGGTATTGAGCTTCGCCAGAGCATAATCCAGGGGAAGGTCAGTTTTGAAGCAGCAGCAAAACAATTCTCGCAGGCCGGAAACGCCGCCGATGGCGGTGTGCTGGGATGGAAAAAACCAGACCAGCTGCCGACACTTTTTTCTGATGCGTTGAAGAATATGAATCAGGGTGAGATTAGTCAACCACTGGTTAGTCCGGCTGGTATTCACTTGTTGAAGCTGAATGAGATCAAGGGTGGTAGCAAGCAGGTGCTTGTAGACCAGACCAGGGCCCGACATATTTTGTTGCGTGCAACAGAAAAGATCGATATTGACTATGCTGTATCCGAACTTAAGAAAATCAGGCAGTATATTCTTGGTGGTGATGATTTCGCTGCTATTGCCAAAGAATTTTCCCAGGACCCTGGGAGTGCTGTAAAAGGTGGGGAACTGGGCTGGATGAGCAAGGGCGACACAGTACCAGCATTCGAAAAAGCCATGGATGCCCTGCAAATCGACGAAATATCACAACCTGTCGTCAGTCAGTTCGGGGTGCATCTCATTCAGGTGGAAGAGAGAAGAAAGATAGATACCAGTGAGCAGAAGAAAAGAGACGCTATCAGGCAGGAGATAGGCAGACGAAAAGCCTCTGAGAAATACGAACAGTTCCTGAAACAGCTAAAAACCAGGGCTTACATAGACTACCGCATTCCGCTGGATGAGATATAAAGATAGGTTGACGAAAGATTAAAGATTATCTTTGGTTTTCAGTCTTCAGTCTTCAGTTTTCAGGAAATGCTGATGCAACTGAACACAGAAAACTGAAAACCTGCTTTGACCTTTAACCGGGTTTAAAGATCGTAACCCCGCTCTTCATGCATATTGATATCCAGCCCCTGAATTTCCTGCTCATCACTTACACGTAAGCCTTTTGTCATCAGGCTGACTATTTTCAGAATGACATAGCTGACAATGGCGGTATAGGTTATTGTTGCCAGGACACCAATGAACTGTACTTTCATTTGTCCTGCCATGCTGGATATGCCTTCAGCGAATCCAAATCCGCTAAAAATACCGAGACTGGTAGCAGAAAAGATACCGGCAAGCAATGTGCCGAGGATGCCGCCAACGCCATGCACTGGAAAGACATCGAGCGAATCATCAATTTTTATCACAGTTTTTAACCAGGTGGTGGCGGAGAAGCAAACGCCACCGGCGATGACACCAATAATCAGGGCACCAGCCGGGCCAACAAATCCGGATGCGCCGGTAATAGTACCAAGGCCGGCTACCATGCCAGTTACCGTTCCCAGCGCACTCGGTTTTCCATAACGTTTCCACTCAATAAACATCCAGGTCAGCGCACCTGAAGCGGCAGCTATATGTGTAACCAGCATTGCCATGCCGGCGTCACCATTTGCGGCCAAAGCACTACCACCATTAAACCCGAACCAGCCTACCCACAACATTCCAGCACCACCGACTGTCATTGTCATGTTGTGTGGTGTCATCGCAGCCGTACCGAATCCTCGGCGAGGACCAAGAACGAGTGCGGCCACAAGGGCTGCTACACCGGCAGTGATATGCACTACTGTGCCGCCAGCAAAATCATACAATCCCATGCTTCCGAGCCATCCACCGCCCCAAACCCAGTGTGTCACAGGGACATATACAGCCAGCAACCAGATAGCACTGAACAGTAGAACAGAACTGAACTTCATTCGTTCAGCGAAACCACCTATGATCAGGGCAGGAGTAATAATAGCGAAGGTCATCTGGAATAGCATAAACAGGCTTTCCGGAATGTCTCCCTGCAGGCTGTCTTTTCCTATACCTGCCATAAATGCTTTGTCTAATCCGCCGATGAAGGCATTTCCTTCTGAAAATGCCAGGCTGTAGCCGAATGCAAACCAGATCACCGATGATATTCCTGCTATGGAGAAGCATTGCATTAATATGGAAAGGACGTTCTTTGAACGCACCAGGCCGCCATAAAACATGGCCAGTCCGGGCAGGGTCATGAATAACACTAATGCCGTAGA
>JASJFV010000050.1:0-13173 GCA_033791885.1 Gammaproteobacteria bacterium
CTCAGTATCGTCCACAGCAACAGCCTCAGTATCGTCCACAGCAACAGCCTCAGTATCGTCCACAGCAACAGCCTCAGTATCGTCCACAGTATCAGCCGCAAGCAGGTGGTTATGGCGGGCCTGGACCCTATGGTCGGCCACCTGTGCCTTACGGTGGGCCACGCCCTTATGGGCAGGGCGCTCCCTATGCAGGCCCTTATGGTGGCAGATCAGGACCCTGGAATAACGGTGGCTGGAATCGTGGTCCATGGGGTGGTAACAACAATGGTTTTGGCAACTGGTTCGGTGGCAACAGGGGCCCGTACGGAAATAACGGACCATTCGGTGACATGTTTGGCGGCGGTAGAAATGGCATCTGGGGCATGCATCCTGATGAATGGTTTACCAGCGACCCGGAAGATGGCTTTTCCTATATGTGGGACGACATGATTAATGCACCAAGCGAAATGGGCGAGATGCCAGGTGGCTGGAATGCGCCATCAATTAGTGTGCCGAACCCGGTTGATATTGGCAGCGAATTCAGAGATGAAGCGCCCAATCTGATGCGTGAAGTTCCTGATATGATAAATGTGAACTAGCCTGGCTGAATTTAATTGATATATTACAACTGGCATACAATTTAAAGCATTGTAGGATTGATTAAAAAGCCCTTCGCGTTTAACGACGTGAGGGGCTTTTTTTATAATAAATATTTAACTCCAGCATGCTAATTGTCGTTTTAGTTTTATTGCAAATTGCTGGTTTTATCTTTCTAAAATAGTGACTGCATAACCTGTTGTAAGCTGATATCAAAGGACTATTGCCTCGCAGGTAAAGAAGCGTAATTTACTCTTGCTTGCCAAACTTGTTTGCGTTCGCTGTTGAGTTGCCCAGTCATCAGGTACTTGTATGGATAATCCTGAAGTGGGATCTCTATAATCTTGTAAAGATTGAACAACTCCATGATGGCCCTGTTCGAATAGTCCCGCTTGTAAGAAACAATCTGGGTGGTGAATGACGCTTTATTTAAAATTCGCAGTATATTATTGCATGTGGTATTAATGAAGTTCGCCAGCGTACGAGAGCAGGCAATCTAATAAAACAGTACTTGTTTCATCAAAGGAGAATGAAAATGCGTAAAGTTATTTTGGCTTTTATCATAACGCTGTTGGCGATGCCGGCTATGGCAGACAACGGACTGGTGACAGTCAAGAGTGCTAATGATGTTCCAACAACAGCCGACAAGCTGGTAAAGGCTTTGACGGCTAAAGGAATGACAGTATTTGAAGTTATTGACCATGCTAAAGGAGCCGCCAGTATTGGTGCAGAGTTAAAACCCACCACATTGGTGATATTCGGCAATCCAAAGGTTGGTACGCCGCTAATGAAATGCTCACGTACTGCAGCTATTGATCTGCCACAGAAAATGCTGATCTGGACTGATGACTCAGGGCAAACATGGCTGGCCTATAACGACCCTGTGTATATGGCAAAGCGCCATAATGTAAAAGGCTGTGATGAGGCAATAAAAAAGGTCACCGGTGCGTTGGGTAAATTTTCTGCGGTAGCGACGGCACCATAAGATCAGGCCAATGACAAAGGACTAAAGATGAATGACAAGCTGACTTGTGATCTTATCCTTAGTCTTTAGTCCTTTGTTGCTCTCACTAGAGCAATTTAAATTCCCTGAACAATGCCTGTAAGCGCTTTTCTGAAGCGGGACTAGCGGTTCCAAGTTCCTGTGCATAGAGTGAGATTCGGAATTCTTCCAGCATCCAGTGGCAGGACTCCAGTTTTTCCTGCTGCTGCTCTGACAGCTCATGCCATTGCTCAATTTCCTCAAGGTATTTGTTCATGAAAGGAGATAGTATTTTTCTTCCCTGGGCATCTTTGCCGGGGTTGTTTTCATGTTTTTGCAGGCGCACAAGGACACCTTTGAGGTAGCGTGGGTAATGCCTGAGTTGACCTAATCCTGTGTTTTGAAGGTATTCCGGGTAGATAAGATTCTGTAGCTGCTGATTTATATCTGCAATGGTCTCCGCCGGCAGATAGGCAGTCTTTTTTTTCAGTGATAATTCACATTGGTGGTAGAGGTTTAATGCTTTAAGGTTTAGCTGGCATAGGCGGATTGCTGTTTCGGTCAGTACCTTACTGCCTTGTGCCAGCATCTGTTCAAATTCATTTTTTTTCCTCGGTAAGCAAGGCATGTTGAGGAAACACTGGTCAAGACAAGTGGCAATAATGTCATCGTGCAGTTCCTGGCAGCTACCCACCTTGACGAAATACAGGCATTGCTGTTGCAGGTCTGGTAGCTGCTTGCGCAAGTAACGTGACTGTTCCGGCAGGCTTTTCAAGATAAGAGCCTGTAGGCCTGTACGATGAAGTTGTTCTGCGCTAGAGGCATCATCGAGAACATCAATAGAAAGTGTTCCCTCATCGTCTACGCACAATGCTGGGTAGCCGGTGATCTGCATATTACCGAGGCTCTGTTTTATTTGTTGCGGCAGGTCAGAAAAATCCCAGCTTTTGATATTATCCTGCTGTATTTCCCAGTTCGGTATATCTTCGAAAACTTTACTGGCTGAATCACCAAATTCTTCTTTAAGGCTATCCAGGTTACGGCTGACTGCCAGAGAGGTGCCACTAGCATCTAGCAGGCGAAAAACCATTTTCAGATGATCAGGCAGTTGTGTTAGCTGCCACTCCTGAGGCCCGATTTTCAGGCCTTTTAATTCCATCAGACAGCGTCTGAGTGTCGTCGTTAGAGCTACCCGTGACATCTTCTGCGGGTTTACCCATTCCATGCACTGGCTTACCGTATCGGGAATCGGTACCAGTTGGCGCCGATGATTTTTTGCCAGTGCTTTGAACAGGCTTGTGAGTTTTTCACGAATTAGACCGGGTACCAGCCAGTCAAAGTCAGACTGCCGAAGGTTATTTAACTGGTGTAATGGAATATGTACGGTTACACCGTCCAGTGCATGACCCGGTTCAAACCGGTAGGTCAGCTTGTAAGTAATCGTGCCTATCAGCAGATGGTCTGGAAAAAGCTTGTCGGAATGGGCTGTTTCTCGCTGCAGTAAATCCTCTTTCTGCATGCGTAATATATCCGGATTGCTCTTTTGCTGATTTTTTAGCCAATGGTCAAAGCTGCGTGATTGATAGATATCTACAGGAACCATGCTGTCATAGAAGCTATAAATTTGTTGATCATCAACTAATACATCACGCCGCCGGCGCTTATGCTCCATGTGCTCAAGCTCATCTATTAGCATGCGGTTGTTTTTCAGTGTCTGGTTTTGTTTGTGATAATGCCCTTCAACCAGTGCTTCGCGGATAAAGATTTCTCGTGCCACTTTCGGGTCAATGGGACCTAAGTGGACTGCCCTTTTGGCCACCACCACGAGGCCAAAAACAGTAACCTGTTCATTCGCCATCACGCGGCCCTGAGATTGTACCCAGTGAGGTTCAGAATAGTGTTTCTGACAACGGTCTCCGGCAGTCTGTTCTATCCATTCTGGTGCTATCTTTGCGTTCGTGCTGGCAAACAGGTGCTGGGTTTCAATCAGGCTGGCGGACATAATCCATCGTGGTGACTTCTTTGCCAGCACTGAATCCGAAGCCAGGCGAAATTGACGACCTCTCGGCCCTTTGTAGTTTCGGCCTTCATCATGTAGTCCGATATGACTCAACAGCCCGGTTAATATGGCACGGTGTATCGCTTCGTGGCTGGCATCAGTCTGTTCCAGTTTGTTGCGGGTAAACTGACGTGACAATTGTCTATGTATGTCTATCCATTCCCGCATACGCATCCACGATAGAAAGTGCTGACGGCACCAGCGACGCAGTTTATTCTGACTTAATTGTTCTGACTGTTTGTGATAAGAAAACCAGATATTTAACAGGGTGATGAAATCAGAATCATCTGCTTTAAATTCACGGTGTTTTTGTGCCGCCTGCTCGCGTTGATCATGCGGTCGTTCACGGGGGTCACGGACGCTCAGCGCAGAGCAGATTATCAGGCATTCCTTGATGCAGTTGAACTGCCGGCCGGCGATAAGCATGCGGCCAAGTCTGGGATCCACAGGCAGGCGCGAGAGTTCCTGTCCCAATCTGGTTATTCGCTGTCTGTGATCAAGGGCATCGAGTTCCTCTAATAATCGATAGCCATCACGTATAACGCGTGGGTCAGGTGTATTAATGAATGGAAAGTCTTCCAGTTTCCCCAGCCTTAAATTACTCAGTGAGAGGATGACGCTGGCAAGGTTTGTGCGCAGAATTTCCGGATCGGTAAACAGGGCTCGTGAATTGAAATCATCACCACTGTAGAGACGAATGCAGATGCCTGCTGCATTGCGACCGCATCTGCCCTGGCGCTGGTTTGCGCTCGCTTGCGAGATGGGTTCTATCGGTAATCGCTGAACTTTGCTGCGGTAGCTGTAGCGTGAGATGCGCGCCAGCCCGGTATCGATGACATGTCTTATGCCCGGGACTGTAAGCGAAGTTTCTGCGACATTGGTTGCTATGATGATGCGCTGCTTGCTGCCACTGTGAAAAATTCTGTCCTGTTCGCCTGTAGATAACCTGGAATATAGCGGCAGGATTTCGATCTCGGATAAAAGATGTCTGCGCAGTGCATCGGTCGCCTCACGAATTTCTCTTTCGCCACTGACGAAGATAAGAATATCTCCTCGACTTTCTGCAGCAAGCTCATCTACTGCATGTAAAATGCCCTGCAGCATGTCGCGATCCTGTTGATCAGGATCTTCCGTAACAAGCGAGCGATAGCGAGTTTCTACCGGATAACTGCGTCCTGAAACCTCAATCACTGGCGCATCATTAAAAAATGTCGAAAATCCCTGTGGGTCGATGGTTGCGGAGGTAATAATGAGCTTTAATCCAGGCCGCCTGGGTAATAACTTTTTCAGGTAGCCGAGCAGGAAATCAATATTCAGGCTGCGTTCATGTGCCTCATCGATAATTATCGTGTCATATTCACGCAGCAGCTGGTCGTGCTGACTTTCGGCAAGCAGAATGCCATCTGTCATCAGTTTTATATAGGTATTCGGGTGGCTGCGATCATTAAATCGAATTTTATAACCCACCGATTTGCCGAGTTCACTGTTCAGTTCTTCGGCAATCCGGGCAGCAACACTGCGTGCTGCCAGCCTGCGTGGCTGGGTATGTGCAATCTTGCCAGTGATGCCTCTGCCCAACTGTAGACAGATTTTTGGTATCTGTGTGGTTTTTCCGGACCCTGTTTCACCGCAGACAATAACGACTTGATGTTTCTCAATCAGCCTGCTTATCTCGTCACGATGCTGATTAATCGGTAATGCATCATCGAATGTTGCAGCAGGGCATTGCAACTTGCGTAGTTCGAGTCTTTTCAGGCTATCATTGGCATCATTGTCCAATACCACCTGCGGTTTAGTTTGTTTGCGGTCTTTCTGTGACATGAATACGTTGAATTGATCGAGTCAGAGCTGGGAAAGTGTACGTGGTCATTAATTATATTTCAGGATTATAGCAAGCATGTCCGATATCTATCTTTTCAATAAACCTTACGGCGTATTAACGCAGTTTACTGACAGAGATGAGCGGCCGGTGCTGGCTGATTTTATTGATGTTCCTGCTATTTATCCGGCAGGGCGGCTGGATAAAGATAGCGAGGGACTGTTGCTGTTGACCAGTGACGGCAAATTACAGCAGGCTGTATCTGATCCCGCATTCAAACTGGCAAAGACATACTTTGTACAGGTAGAAGGCATCCTTGATGATGAAGCATTGGAGAGGTTGCGAACAGGGCTGCAATTGAAAGATGGTATAACCAGGCCCGCCCGGGTATCTAAATTGGCAACGGAGCCAGAAGGTCTATGGCAACGCAAGCCACCGGTACGGTACAGGGCCAGCATACCGGACAGCTGGATTGAGTTGACCATCAGAGAGGGCAGAAATCGCCAGGTAAGACGCATGACTGCAGCCGTTGGCCACCCAACGTTGCGCCTCATTCGCTATGCCATTGGTGATTTTAGACTTGATGGTTTGCAGCCCGGTGAGATAACGCAACTGCCAGCTGAAGAGGTAGAAAAGTTTATATCGGCTTTGCCTCGACGTGGCAGGAAAAAAAGCAGGAGGAGATAGAGGGCAGGTATACAGTATAAGTAAAACGTTATTTTTAATGCTGTTGTTGTTTCGGACTATTCCACTCCGAAATCAAGTCATCAAAGCGACGGATAGATATCAATAAAACCTCGGCGTTAATTCCCGCTTGCTGAAAATAGTATTCCGCAATGGTATGTATATCACTGTTTTCAGGGATGCCCACACGGGTTATTATCATCTGCTGGCAGCGTGGCAGGAAAACCCATTGCAGCCATTGCGGTAGCTGTAAAGTGTCATAACAGAATGGCATCTGGCTTTGCAGGTCATGTAGCGGCGGCGGTTCATCTTCCCACAAATTAAGTAAGCGTAATTCTTTTTCAATATCAACAAGAGCATCTTCGAGTCGTTTCATGGTTTTAGTTTCAAGTTTCAAGTTTCAAGTGTCAAGACTGAAAGTAAAACAAGTATGAACCTTCTAGCATCGGAGATTATTATATAAAAATATTCTATTCCTGATTTACTTTTGCTGAAACTTGAAACTTGAAACTTGAAACTTGAAACTTGAAACTTGACCCTTAGTGTCTGTATTGCTAGTCTTAACCACGTTCAGCAGGATTAGCTGAACGGTTTCAATTAATCATATGGAGATGAATCATGAAAACACCCACCTTAGTATCAAACTCGTCAACAATTCGTAAACCTGCCCTTTTTCTGCTTATAGCTGGATTGCTTAGTTTTAGCCAGTTGTCGTCCGCTGCGGGTGCCTGTAAGGGGATGCAGCAGGATGCCTGTAGTAGCAATAACAGTTGTAGCTGGATAAACAGTTACAGCACCAAAAAGGGTAATACGATCAAGGCCTATTGCAGGAATAAGTCAAAATCCAGCAAAAGCACGGATGTTCCTGGTAGCAGTAAGGCTGAAAAAAATGATAAACAAGGCTGACTGTATTGAATTTTAATCTAAAGCCTTTCTGATTGCTTAGTGTCGTCATTCCGGGTCAATGCAAGGATTCGCCAGGCTTGACGACGCTCAGATTAGTTGCGCTTACTCTTCTGGGCTGAGGCTCAGGGCAAGCATTTCTTCGGCAGCATCAGCAGTGACGGCCGGACTAAAGTAAAAGCCCTGGGCTTCGTTACAGAGCATGCTGTTAAGAATATCCAGCTGCTCCTGTGTCTCAACTCCTTCGGCAACAACGGGTATTGTAATGCTATGCCCCAGGGTAATAATGGAGCGCACAATTGCCTTGTCCATCATGCCGTGTGCCAGATCTTTGATAAATGTACGGTCGATTTTGAGTCGATCAACAGGAAATTTTTTTAAATATTCCATTGAAGCATAGCCTGTTCCAAAATCATCAATGGCGAACTTTACACCCATCGCTTCGACTTTGCGCAGAGCAGAAATAGTGTGCTCTTCATGTTGCATAAATGAACTTTCTGTAATTTCAAGTTCCAGTCTTTCTGGCTTAATCCCTGTTTCAGCGAGTACAGCCTTGATATCAGCAGCGATGTCACCAAACATGATTTGGTGGGTGGAAAGGTTCACTGCAATTCTGACTGCATGCGCGGATGATTTGTTCAATCGGACAATATTGTTACATGCTTCAGACAATACCCAGCGCCCAATGGGAATTATCAGTCCGGTCTCTATCGCAACATCAAGGAACTTGTCTGGCGTCAGCAAACCGAGTGTCGGGTGCTGCCAGCGTATAAGTGCTTCGAATCCGGTGATACTTTTTGTACCTAGCGCTATCTGCGGCTGGTAATGCAGGACAAATTCATTTTTATCCAGCGCATATCGGAGGCTTGATTCCAGCTTTATATTAGCCGTCGCTTTTTCATTTAACGCGTTATAATAAAACTGGTAATTGTTACGGCCTGAAGCCTTGGCATAATACATTGCTGCATCGGCATTTCTTATTAGTTCGATGGCATCCTGGCCATGTTCTGGATAGATGCAAATACCAATGCTTGTGGTGATGAAAGTCTCTGCTCCATTTAGAAATACGGGACGTTCTATTTCTTTAGTAATTCGTTCAGCAAGAGAAGCCGCTTCACTCTTGTTTTTAATTCCATCCATCAGTATGGTGAATTCATCACCACCAAAACGAGAGACAATATATTGGTTTCCAACCAGCGATTGCAGACGTAATGCGACGGTTGTCAGCAATTCATCGCCGACAGGGTGACCCATTGAGTCATTGATAATTTTGAAGCGGTCAAGATCAAGAAAGAGTATAGCCAGGAGTGTTTTATTATTTCTTGCCTCTTCCAGGGATTTACCCAGTGCTTTATGAAACAAAAGTCTGTTGGGGAGATTTGTTAACACGTCATGATGGGCGAGGTGATGTAGTTGCTGGGTTGATTGTTGCAGTATGCTGATATCGGTGAATATCGTGAGGTATTGGGATATACCTCCAGTCTCAGCGGTGGTTGCGGTCACTGTGACCCATGCCTGGAACGGCTTGCTGGATTTTTTGTTAAGATTTAATTCTCCTTCCCAGCTTTGATCGGACTTGAGTTTTGAAATGACGCCGTGAAGGGATTCAGCGCCGACATCAATATTTAATAGTTCTTCAATAGCATGGCCAATCGCCTCTCTTTCTGAAAAACCGGTAATTTTTAAAAATGCACGGTTGACCGCCTGAACTACCCCATCGGGATTGCTGATAACGACAGCATTATTAGTGTTGTTGAAAACCAGCGAAGATAGTCGCAGTTTTTCTTCAGTAGTCTTTTCATTGGTTATGTCACGGAACAGTACAGCAGCACCCAGCGATTTGTCTCGACGGTCAACTGGAGCAAGTACGACTGAGGCAGGAAATTGTGATCTATCGTAGCGTTTAATGAAAACATTTGAGCAATTTATCTGATCTCTTCCATCAAACAATTGCTGTATTTCAAATAGACCTGTGACGGGCTGAACAGCAGCATTTTCATCAGGAAGCAGAATATCAAACAAGCCCATACCGACAAGTTCACCTGTCTGATCATTGAGCATCGATTTGGCGGTATTGTTCAACAGGGTAATTCTGCCATCATTGCCGATCATCATCAGGCCTATGCCCATGGAATTTATGATGGCGCCTAATTTGTCTCTTTCCGCTGCTAGTTTAGTTGCCGTGGATTTTTTTAACGAGTCATAGAGTGCGCTCGTTTCATCTGATGATCTTTGCAGGGAGTGCTCGAGGGCGAGTCGATCCTTGTCAGATTGTTTATAGCTGTTACTGATCTGGTTGAGCAATGAGTACCAGATATCTTCGGTGAGTGAATCCAGAGACGCAATATCCAGCTCTTTTAGCTGGTGTGCCAGATTTTTGTGCATTCCTGTAGTCATAAGCTTATTTAAGTTTAGCTTATTTAAGTTTTAAATGTGTTTCTTTAGCCAAACAGTCTGAATTGATTCGCTATATGCAGTGATGAATATCACCAGTCAAACGCATGGGTTCAGTACAGGGTTTGAGCGCCCGAGTCTTTTCAAGTTAGATCTAATTTTACTGAGGTGTCTATATTTAAGTCTATCAACTAAGTATATATCTACGCTTCGTATCTTAGCTTTATAATCACAACAAAATCCAATCGGAACTGCTTTGAGAACATATAGTAGCCGTCGAAACAGCAGGAAGTGTGTATTATTTCTGCTAGATTTGCTAGAAATACCTGAGGATAATCAGATAAGAGAAATCATCATGGCATAGTTCTGTCACGCACTGGAGGTGTTGCTTATGAACAGGTACATAATCAGAATTTTGAATCTGACACTTATCATAATCTCTGTCAGTAGCCCCATGCATGCCCAGGAGGCAGGTGATCAACTGTCAGCAGGTATGGTGAACCCAGGCTATGTTGAGAAGCCTGCCTGGTTCAAGGATTCTTTTCTCGATATTCGAGACGATATTACTGAGGCGACAGAATCTAGCAAGCGAGTGCTATTATATTTTTATCAGGATGGCTGCCCGTATTGTGAACGCCTGGTCAAAGAAAATATGTCACAACAAAATATCGTTGTTAACTTACAGAAAAATTTTGATGTAATTGCTATCAACATGTGGGGTGACCGTGAAGTCGTCGGGCTTGATGGCAAAGAGACTACAGAAAAGAACTTTGCTGTAGTCAATAAAATCATGTTCACACCTACCTTGCAGTTTCTCGACGAAAGGGGCAGTCATGTCCTTCGCTTGAATGGTTATGTTCCACCGCATAAATTCAAGCTTGCACTCGATTATGTCGGTCTGAATCAGGAAAAGGACGGCAGCTTTCGCGACTACATGGAGAAATTCAGGCTACCGGCAGACAGTGGCAAACTTCATAACGATACTTCATATATGCAACCACCATATGATCTCTCATTGCGACGGTCTGACAAACCTCTGCTGGTGTTCTTTGAACAGAAAAACTGCCCCCCCTGTGATGAATTACATAATGACATTTTAAAGCAGGCCGGCTCTCAAGAGTTGTTAGAGATGTTTGATGTGGTGCTGCTGGACACCTGGTCAAAAAGTTCGCTAATCACTCCGCAGGGGAAAAAGACCACAGCAGAAGAGTGGGGAAAGAGCTTACAGCTGACCTATGTTCCAACTATGCTATTCTTTGATAAGAAGGGTGTAGAAGTATTCCGTGCAGAAGGCTGGCTGCGTACTTTCCATGTGCAGTCATCTATGGAGTATGTGGCAAATAGAGAGTATCTTAATGAGAAAGAGTTCCAGCGTTTTGTCGAAGCGCGTGCCAGTAAGTTAAGAGAAAAGGGCATTGATGTCGACCTGATGAAATAATAGTATGTATCAGGTGACAGTTATTTTCAGGAACTTGACAGATATTAACTAGTCCTAACAGTTAACCTCATAGTGCAGATGGATAGATGAATCTCAGGCGGCTTATCATAGTGCTTTCTCTTTTACTGGTTATTTCCCCGGTATCTGTCGCCTATTCCACACTGATGGTTGACAGTGAAACGGAACAGTCCTCGCATTGTGATACGCCTTCTCAGCAGCAGAGCAAGAAATCCTGTTGCCAGGATGATCAATGTAATGACAATCACTGCAAGAGTCTGCAATGTCACAGTATCGTTCAATTGCAGGCACTGTCTGTACCCATGCAGCTAGCATCTCATATAGTTAGTGATTCGTTTGCGTCTGCGCTCTTGCTATATGGGCCGGACAAAGACTCAGCAAACAATCTTCTTCGACCACCGATATACATGCTCTGAAAGCGATATGACCCCAGCGATACAGGGGCTGTGTTTTTTGCATGCCAATCTGGACATGCGAGCTATTAGAGGTGTAATAAATGAAGTTTTTTCTTATTCGGTACCTGTGTGTACCACTACTGCTGTTTTCAGTTCAATCCGCTGCTTTAGAGGGTTTTGAGGACGAAGATGTCCTTACACTTGAGCAGGCAATTTCATTAACAATAGATTCCGAGTCAGTTTCTCAGTCACTCAAATATCGGGCGCTGGGGTTTGAAGAAGAGTCTATTGCTGAAAATGGACTGCCTGACCCAAAGCTAAAACTTGGTGCTATGAACCTGCCAACGGATTCTTTTGACCTTGATCAGGAGGCGATGACCCAGTTACAGGTAGGCGTCATTCAGTATTTTCCCCGAGGCTCCAGCCGCTCTATAAAGTCCAGTATGAATCAGAAGAAGGCAGAGAAAGCACATTTTATGTCAAAGGATGCGCTGTTAAAGGCGGCCTACAATGTCAGTAAAAACTGGCTGGAGCTTTATTACTGGCTAAGGGCTGAGGAGATAGTTAAACAAAGCAGGGGCTGGTTCAGCAACCTGGTCGGTGTTACCGAATCCCGTTACCGGGTCGGCAGTGCCACGCAGCAGGATGTTGTCCAGTCAGAGCTTGAACTGAATCGGTTGACGGACCGACTTGAGGGCATACGAATAAAGCAGGACATTGCACGCTCTGATCTATCTCGCTGGATTGGCGCGCAGGCAAGCATGCGTGGTTTACCGAATGAACTGCCGTTAATGTTGTCACCAGGGATATCAGATGCATTGCCGGTTCTGGCGAGTCATCCTGTTATTCAGGCCACGGATGCAGAAATCAGGGCCAGTAGCGATAGTGTTGATTTATCTCGCCAGTCGTACAAGCCCGGCTTTGCGGTCGATGTCACCTACGGTGACCGCAGTGGAGAGAACCCTGACGGCAGCGAGCGGGCAAACTTTCTTTCAGCAATGGTGTTGATGGATGTGCCGTTGTTTACGGATAAACGACAGGATAGAAAACTGGCCTCATCGCAGCAGAACCTGGAAGCAGTAAAACAGGAACGTGAAACTGCGCTGCGTAAATTGCTCAGCCAGCTGCAACGATCGCAGTCATCATTGCGTATTCTTGATCGCCAGATGCTGCTTTATCGCGACAAGCTTATTCCACAGTCGCATACTCATTCAGAGCTTGCGCTAAAGTCATACGAAAATAATCGGGTTGAGTTTAACTCTGTTTTGCGAGCTCGAGTCGCTGAACTCGATACAACTCTCAAGGGCATTCGTCTGCAAGTAGACAGGGCGCAGGCAATTGCCATGCTTAATTACCTGGCAGGAGAAGCACAATGAAAATAATGAATATATTTGTCATCCTGCTGTTAACAGGCCTGTTGAATAGCTGCAACGAAACTGGTGAAGAGGTGAGTACGGCAGCGACTGAGAATGAAAAGGAAGTTGACTACTGGGTTGCACCTATGGATGCAAACTACCGTCGTGATAAACCCGGTAAGTCGCCTATGGGTATGGAACTGGTGCCAGTCTATAAAGAACAAGCCACAGAGGTGGAGGAGAAAAAACTGCTCTACTGGGTTGCACCTATGGATGCAAACTATCGACGCGATAAACCCGGAAAATCACCAATGGGAATGGACCTGGTACCTGTCTATGAAGAGGCTGGGGGTGACACCGGCGCCGTAATTATTTCACCGGCAATGGTACAGAACCTCGGTGTTCGCACGGCTTTGACAGAAAAGGGCCGCCTGGGTCGAATGATAGATACGGTCGGGTATTTCTCCTTTGATGAATCACTGATTATCCACATCCACCAGCGTGTCGAAGGCTGGATTGAAAAACTTTATGTTTCCAACGAAGGTGAACG
>JASJFV010000051.1:0-4338 GCA_033791885.1 Gammaproteobacteria bacterium
CTAAAACGGTCACAAACAAGAACCCGAGGGTAATTTTCGGTGCTACCGAGTGTAAAAAACCCTATGCCGCTTCACCACTGAATATTTCTGCAATGAGTTATGGTGCTTTAAGCAAGAATGCTATTAGCGCCCTGAATAAAGCAGCAAAAATCGGTGGTTTTTCACATAATACGGGCGAAGGGGGTATTAGTCCCTATCATCTTGAACCAGGCGGAGACCTGGTCTGGCAAATTGGTACAGGCTATTTCGGTTGCCGTGACGTGGATGGGAACTTTGATGAAATAAAATTTGCTGAAAAATCAGCCTATGAATCAGTAAAGATGATAGAGATTAAGCTTTCCCAGGGTGCAAAACCCGGTCATGGTGGTATCCTGCCAGCGGCAAAGTTAACACAGGAAATCTCAGATATAAGGCATGTGCCAATGGGGCAGGATGTCATTTCACCCCCGGCGCACAGTGCATTTGATAATCCTGTTGGTCTGCTTAAATTCGTTGCTAAATTACGTGAGTTATCAGGCGGTAAACCAGTCGGCTTCAAGCTTTGTATTGGTAACAAGGTGGAGTTTTTGTCTATCTGTAAGGCAATGCTGGAGACAGGGATCAGTCCGGATTTCATCACTATTGATGGAGGAGAAGGTGGTACAGGAGCCGCACCGGTTGAGCTGACAAATTCCGTCGGTATGCCACTGCGCGATGGGCTGATTTTTGTCAATAATGCACTCATAGGCACAGGTCTGCGTGATCGCCTCAGGCTCATAGTGTCAGGAAAATCGATAACCGCTTTCCATATGATCAGGTTAATGGCGCTTGGCGCGGATACAATCAATTCTGCCCGTGCGATGATGTTTGCACTGGGTTGTATTCAGTCGAAAAGTTGCAACACGGATCATTGTCCGACTGGTATTGCGACACAAAATCCTGCACGTTTTAAAGCACTGGATGTTGATCACAAATCGAAACGGGTCGCGCATTATCATGCTGCGATGATTGAGTCTCTTGTTGAACTGTTAGCAGTCGCTGGCCTGGAAAGAATTGAGCAGCTAAAGCCTCTACATATAAACCACCGAGTACAGGGTACAGATGTAAAAAATTACAGTGAACTCTATCCCTGTATCACAAGTAACTGCCTACTGGCTGAAGAGACAATACCTGCGTCCTGGCAGGTAAACTGGCAACAGGCGACAGCGAATACCTGGTAGTACGCCCCTCACTCATTTCCAGGTCTCACCAGGCATGACCTGGGTGCCATTATCCTGCGGTTTTACGTTCTAGGCAGAAAATAAAAATAATAGTTTCATAGATGAAAAATCCCTAGTATTCTTTCTTTATTACACATTGTGTCAGTCTCGTTATTTCAGGAAACGCCTATGAATCAAGAGATGGAAAAAGTACAGAAAGTTGGTAATACCCTGGTAGATGTTTTTCACAATCTTGCCTTGTTTGTTATTGGTGGTACCGTGGTCTGGTCCGGTATCTACGAATATCTGTCAATGATGGGAAAAGGCTATGCTGCATTAAAAGATATCCTGCTGCTTTTTATCTATCTTGAACTCGGTGCAATGATTGGTATTTACTTCAAAACTCACCGGCTGCCTGTACAATTCCTGATATTTATCGCAATAACAGCGCTTTCACGCCATCTGGTCATAGATGTGCAGAAGGTTGCAGATCCATTCCATCTCTATTTACTGCTGGTCATTTCAGGAGCGATACTGATCCTTAGTATTTCCCTGTTTGTACTCACATATACCGCAAAGAAGTATGGCAGGCCTGAAGACGACATTGTCAAAGACTAGTGCCAACAATGTTTTTTTGACAACTATATATCAAATTAATCTCAATGAATTACGTATCTTAATCGCAACGAGCGTGGCCTGTTATCGTCAATAACAGAGCAGAATAGTGCAACAGGTTTGCCGAAAAAGCAGGCCTATAAACGAAGGTTCTATTATGAAAATATGGGTTGATGCTGATGCCTGTCCCGTGGTGATCAAGGATATATTGTTCAGGGCAGCGGAACGTACCGGCACGCAACTGACGCTGGTGGCAAATCATGCTTTGCAAGTACCACGGTTGCACTGCATTAGCTTTCTGCAGGTGACCGCCGGTTTTGATGTGGCAGATAATGAGATCGTAAAGAGACTGGAGGAGGGTGATCTGGTTATTACCAGTGATATTCCGCTTGCAGCTGAAGTAATAGATAAAGGTGCTCAGGCACTTAATCCACGTGGTGAGCTTTACACGGTTGAAAATATTCGTTCTCGACTAAACATGAGGGACTTTATGGATACTCTTCGTGCAAGTGGAGTTAATACCGGTGGGCCTCCGCCTTTAACTAAGAGTGACCGGCAATCTTTTGCCAATCAACTTGATAAACTGTTAGCCCGCAACGCCTGATACTAGAATGAGGCGAAATAAAGAGTATTTAATGCACTGAGTATCCCATTCTATTATTTGCTATCAGATTCGAGTTCGCGTACCCAGTACAACGTAGCACCGGCGACTGCGGCCGGCATGACAAGCAGATTAAGAAATGGCACAAATGAGCATAACGTTGCCATACCACCAAAACCCATGCTGGTCAGACGCCGTTTGCGTAGACTGCTGCGAACCTGTTTAAAGCGTATGCCATGATTATCCATGGGATAATCAGCATACTCCAGCGAAAGCATCCAGGCCATGAAATATGCCCAGAGAAAAGGGGCGGCCAGGTTTATTACTGGAATCACGAACAGGACCAGCAGTGGGATCGCCCAAAGCAGGAAATAGCTGATTTTACCGAGCTCATTTATCAAGGCCGGTGCTATCTCCTTGATGAAACTCCCACTGTCAAAGGGTTGGTAGGTATGCCCTTTAAGATGGGCTTCAACTCTTTCAGCCAGAATGCCATTAAACGGGGCGCCTATCAGGTTGGCGATAATAGTAAAGGTAAAATACCAGATGAGGAGGAAACTTAAGGCAAGCAGCGGCCAGAGGATATATCTCGCCCCAGTGGCCCACCAGCTGTCGCCGGATGGCAGGAAACGTTCCATCACGAGTTCAAAGTACCCAATCCCGACGCTGGCCAGGGTAATGAACACTACGAGTGTGATCAGTATCGGCCAAAGCGTAAATGACCTGATACCCGGTTTCCAGATCAGTGACAGGCCGCGAGTAAAGTAACCTGTACCGGTAAACAAATTGCCTTTCATGATAATGATGACTCTTCAAATAATAAGGTAGGAATTATAGCCTGCCTGCTGCAAGAAGTGCGCTGCCATAAGCGGCTTCCGTCTGTTTTGCTGGCAGAAATGGCCTGTTGACTATCTTCTGCCTGATAGTGCTCCAGGCTGAATTAGCAGCGCCGCCGCCACAAGTTCTTACTGATTTAATCGTATCGCCGCCCAGCTCTTCGAGCAAATCATAACCACGGTTTTCTATCTCTGCAATGCCCTCTAATATTGCCTGCAGATACACAACCCTGTCATTTGGAACGGGCTGCATAACGGGCATTTTTTCAGTATCAGGAACGGGAAACCGTTCACCTTTAGCCGGCAGGGGATAGTAGCTCAATCCGGTTTTCTGCTCAGGCTTGATTCTTTCTGACAGGTTAATAATCTCACCAGGCGTGAACTCCCTTAAAAGCACTGCGCCGCCGGAATTTGATGCCCCTCCTGCCAGCCATCGTTGTTTATCCAGACGATGACTGTAAATACCGTGGGTATACGAAGTGACGGGTGTACGGGTGCACAACTTTAGTACCAGTGTCGAGCCAAGCGATGTTACTGCATCACCGGGCTGGCTGGCACCACTGGCAATGAAGGCCGCTATACTGTCTGTTGACCCAGCATGCAGCCGGGTAGAAGCAGGCAAACCTGTCTGGCGGGCTATTTGCGGCGAGATTGTTGCAACTGCTTTACCGGGAGGAAAAACTTCAGGAAATACCCCGCTGCCAATGTCGATTGCAGTCAGCCAATCTGGCCATTTTAGTTTTTCTACGTCATAGCCAAGCTTGAGTGCGTTATTCCAGTCGCTGATGCCGGGTTTGCCACTAAACCTGGCCAGTATCCAGTCTGCCTGTTGCTGGATATAAAACTCTCTCGACGCTGCATATTTTCTATATAAATAAAATGCCTTAAGCAGGGCGCTGCTGCGGCTGCAGGCGATGACAGGAGGCGCCTCTGCGCATAGCACCTTAAGCTGGTTTGCAGAGCGTACATCGTTGTACATCAGGGCTGGACTAATTGGGAGATTGCTGCTGTCAGTCAGTAATGTCGTCCCTGAGGTACCATCGATAGCCATTGCCTGCAAGCCCGAGCAATCATGTTGCAGCGTTATTTTCTGCAGGCAATCGACCAC
>JASJFV010000052.1:0-8854 GCA_033791885.1 Gammaproteobacteria bacterium
CTCGACCGACGCAAACCTGGAACCTCCTGGCACACCACGCAGCGGCGATAAGACTATCTTGTTGATTTTCTGTCGGGTGTGTTTGAAGGTAAAACGACCGGGACACCCATCGGGCTTCTTATCCGCAATACTGACCAGCGCACCAAAGACTATTCCGACATAAAGGAACTTTTTCGTCCGGGTCACGCGGATCTGACCTATGAAAGGAAATTTGGAATACGTGACTATCGTGGCGGTGGTCGCTCTTCAGCAAGGGAAACAGCCATGCGAGTGGCTGCAGGTGCTGTAGCAAAAAAATATCTAAAGCTCAGGTACGGGGTCAGCATACGTGGTTATCTGGCCCAGTTGGGACCGATCAAAATTGATCGTCTGGATTGGGATGCCATCGAGCAAAACCCTTTTTTCTGTCCCGATGCTGACAAAGTAGCTGAACTGGAATCCTATATGGACGGCCTGCGTAAAGAAGGTAATTCTGTTGGTGCACGCATTAACGTCGTTGCCAGTGGTGTCCCTGCAGGCCTCGGAGAACCGGTATTCGACCGACTGGATGCAGATATCGCTCATGCACTAATGTGTATTAACGCCGCCAAGGGGGTCGAGATCGGTTCAGGGTTTGATGTCATTGAGCAGAAAGGCACTGAGCATCGCGACCTGATCAGCCCGGAGGGCTTTCAGTCGAATCATGCAGGGGGAATTCTGGGTGGTATCTCAAGTGGTCAGGATATTCTGGCCAGTGTCGCATTCAAGCCGACCTCGTCTCTGCGTCTGCCTGGGCAGACTATCAACAGGCAGGGTGAATCTGCCGAAGTGGTCACCACAGGCAGGCATGATCCATGTGTTGGCATCCGTGCTACACCGATCGTTGAGGCTATGCTGGCCATTACCCTGATGGATCATCTATTGCGTCAGCGTGGGCAGAACGCCGACGTTATCGCGGAGCAGTCATAGCTAGCAGTATTCCGTCCATGCCTTACTGGCGCCTGTCATCTTTTTATTTTGTCTATTTTGCAACGCTGGGAGTGTTGCTACCGTACTGGTCACCGTACCTCGCCTCACTGGGTTTTTCGTTATCTGAAATCGGCAATTTGATGGCCATAATCATGGCCACCAAAATGGTTGCACCGAATATCTGGGCCTGGCTTGCCGATCATAGTAATTCCTGTATGCGCCTGGTTCGGCTGGCAGCACTGTTAGCCGTCATTTTCTATCTCGGGGTTTTTATCGGAACCAGTTTCTGGTGGCTGGCGCTGGTAATGATGCTGTTCACCTTTTTCTGGAACGCTGTTCTGCCTCAGGTGGACGTGACGACCTTAAACCACCTTGGTGATGATGATCATCGTTATGGCAAGGTGCGCCTGTGGGGCTCAATTGGTTTTATCTTTACTTCATTACTGCTGGGCCGTGCGCTGGATAGTCATCCAGTGACACTGGTGTTACCGGTAATACTGCTCTGTCTGCTGGGAATTTTTATCTTTACCCTGTTTATTCCTGATGCCGGAAAATCCAAACATGAAGAACAGGGCGGTATGGTTCGTTACATTCTGCAATATCCTGAATTGATGAGCTTCCTTGTTGCCTGTTTTTTATTGCAGGCCAGTCATGCTCCGTATTACACCTTTTATACCCTCTACCTGTCTGACTTCGGTTACAGTAAAACGGTGATCGGATTTCTCTGGGCCGTAGGCGTGATGTTTGAAGTCATTCTCTTTCTTACGTTGCACCGTTTTTTAAAGCCTGTCCGTTTTCGCTCTCTGTTTATACTATGCTGCCTTGTCACCAGTGTTCGATGGGTGTTGATTGGAATGTTTCCCCAGTCATTGCTCATCCTGTTGCTGGCCCAGGTGCTGCATGCGGTTAGTTTTGGACTGTTTCATGGTGTAGCGATATCAATGATACACCGCTATTTTACCGGTCGATACCAGCATCGTGGAATGGCTCTATATGGCAGTATAAGCTTTGGTGCAGGTGGCGCAGTCGGCAGCCTGATCAGCGGCTATATGATGGGCTGGTTTGGTGCCGGTTTTACCTTCGGAGCTGCCAGCCTGGCGGCTCTTGCTGCGGGCCTGATTGCATGGTTCAAAGTTGAAGGAAAATTTGTAAAACATGCATGAATGCCGGACTATCGATAACGATCAAATGTTTGTTGAGAAAATATGTCACAGATTGAAAGAAATGTAGAGTTGCTATCACCGGCTGGAACGCTAAAGAGTCAGCATTATGCGATGGCATTTGGCGCTGATGCTGTTTACGCCGGTCTGCCACGCTATTCCCTGCGTGTGCGAAATAATGATTTTAATATAGACAACTTGTCTGTCGGCATTGCTGCAGCGCATACCCGGGGCAAGCGCTTTTTCGTTGCCGTTAATATTATGCCTCATAGCAGCAAGCTAAAAACGTTCCTCGATGACATGGCAAAGATAGTTGCCCTGAAACCGGATGCCCTGATCATGTCTGACCCGGGTTTGATTATGCTTATCCGTGAAAACTGGCCTGACATGGCTATCCATCTATCGGTACAGATGAATACTGTTAATGCCGCTGCTGTTAAGTTCTGGCAGGGAGTAGGTATCGAACGAATCATACTTTCGCGCGAACTGTCGCTTGGCGAAGTGGAGGAAATACGTCAGCAATGTCCGGATATCGAGCTCGAAGTTTTTGTCCATGGTTCGCTCTGCATTGCCTATTCCGGCCGTTGCCTGCTGTCAGGTTACTTTAATCATCGTGATCCTAACCAGGGCAGCTGTACTAATTCCTGTCGCTGGGATTACAGGATGGCAGGCAAAGAGTCGGAGGCGGGTATCGAGCAAGAGGGCCAGGCATTTCAGGCAGCAAACAGGCACAAAAATTCACAGGAAGTGTTCTTGCTGGAGGAGGCTAATCGTCCCGGCGAGATGATGCCCATCGAAGAAGATGAGCATGGCACCTATATCATGAATTCCAAGGATCTGCGTGCTGTTGAACATGTCACACGCCTGGTTGAGATAGGCGTTGACTGCCTGAAAATAGAAGGTCGCACAAAATCTCATTATTACGCCGCCAGAACCAGCCAGATTTATCGCCAGGCGATTGATGACGCCCTTGCCGGCAGGCAATTCAACCCTGAATTGATGGGCGACCTCGAATCACTTGCAAACCGCGGATACACCGATGGATTCTTTGTTCGTCATCACAGTCAGGAACTGCAACGCTACCATGACAGCGCTTCAACGACACAGCGGCAGATGTTTGTCGGTGAGATACTGCAGCAGGAAGAGGGAGGCCTTTTTCTGATTGATGTTAAGAATAAATTCAGAGTAGGTGATTCCATGGAATTACTGACACCTGCCGGGAATACGCCTTTTGCACTCAATGAAATGCAGGATAAAGAAGGTAATCCTCTTGATGAAGCGCCGGGTGGAGGTTGGAAGGTAAAAATCCCACTGCCGGTTGAAGCAGGGGAGTTTGGCTTGTTGGTTCGGGATTTGTAGGTAAGAAGTTTCAAGTTTTAAGTGTCAAGTTTCAAGATAAGATTGATACAACTTCCAACTTGAAACTTGACACGTATTTATTCAATCAGCGCCCTTAATACGGCAGTCCACGCATCAGCTATATTCTTACGATTATATCCCCCACCCCCGGTAACCAGTAATCGGCCCTGGCAGTACTGATCGGCGATACTGCATAGTCTACGTGTTGCATGGCTGTGCGCTTCTGCTGTCAGGCCCATGTGGGTGATGGGGTCACCATGGACACTGTCAGCTCCCGCCTGCAGAATGATGAACTCCGGTTCGGCAGCTGCAAGGAAGCCTTCAATTTCATTCCACGCAGAGTAAAAGTCCTCATCATGAACATGTGGAGGGATTAGCGGCAGGTTTAATTTTGTGCCTTTTGCTTTCCCTGTGCCACATTCGGAATTGAAGCCGGTGCCGGGATAGAGGTAATGTCCATCCTCATGGATATCTGCGATGTAGATATCCGGATCATCCTCGTATTCGTAGAAAACGCCATCGCCATGATGGGCGTCAATATCGACATAGGCAATTCGTTTGATATTGTGATTCCTGCGTAATCCTTCGATCAAAATACCGATATCATTAACTGCACAAAAGCCAGCGGCAGTAGCCCGTCTTGCATGGTGCAGGCCGGCTATTGGAATGAAAGCGCGATTAGTTTTGCCGGAAATGATTTGTTCAGCTCCATCAAGGACACTACCAGCAACGAAGCAAGCGGATTCATAAATGCCGGGGAATGCGGGGGTATCGCCACAGTCGAGAGTGCCTGAACCTAAAGAGGATAATCTGATTAACTTTTCGATGTAGGTCGGGGTATGGAAAAGTTCCAGTTCTTCTCTACTGGCCGATACTGGATCAGCCAGCAATACCTTTCTGTCAAGACCCGATTGGCAGGCAGTATTCCAGAACGCATCCAGTCGATCAGGACCAAATGGATGCCCCTCACCAAAGCCATATGCGGCAAGCGCTTCACCATAGTAAACTGTGGTCATATCTATTTCCTGTTCTATTCTCTTACGACAAGTAATCCTTAACAGATAATGTCATGATTTATGGGAAGATTGTAATAGGCTGGGATATACTTATTCGTGATTATGAACAGTTCAGAAAAAACAATACCGCGAGGCAGTAGAGTAATGCGCATGTTGCAGGGAATCCTGGCACTGATAATGGTGTTTGGCTTCAACGCGCATGTATATGCATGGACATGCGTATACGTATCGTCCTATCACAAGGGGTATGCCTGGTCAGATGCCTTAGAACGGGGGCTACGTGCGGAATTAGACGGCCAGTGTGAACTGATTCAGTTTAATATGGATACCAAGCGGAATAAAAGCGAATTGTACAAAATCCGCAAATCACGTGAAGTAGCGGAAGAAATTCGGAAAATTAAACCGGATATACTCATTACATCAGATGACAATGCTGCCAGGTACCTTGTGGTTCCATATTTCAAAGGAGGAAGTTTGCCGGTAGTTTTCAGTGGCATCAACTGGACTGTAGAGGGATACGGCTTTCCAGCACCGAATGTGACTGGGATGGTCGAGGTTGCCCCGGTCAGGCCGATGCTCATGTGGGCACAGAGATTGACTGGTCGTGGTACACGGGGTTTATATCTAGGGTCAGATACGTTAACAGAAGCTAAGAATTTAAAACACCTTGTAAAAGTCGCAGATGACCTGAATATTAGTATCTCAAGTGCTCTGGTTGATAATACAGCGGCATGGCAGTCAGCATTCAACGAAGCAGAAGAGGCAGATTTTATTATCCTCGGTAGTTCAGCCGGAATAAATGACTGGGATAAAAAGACGATAGTATCATTCGTCAGGGAAAATGCTGACAAGCTGATACTTACCAACGATGACTGGATGCTGCCTTTTTCCATGCTAGGTTTTGTGAAAATACCTCAGGAGCAGGGTGAATGGGCTGCAAAGACAGCAATTGCCATTCACGAAGGAATCCCAATACAAAGAATACCAATTGTTGCCAATAGAAAGTGGGAAATTTATGAGAATACTTTGTTGATGAAACTAGCTGACGTGAAAGATATTGACTCTCTGCGAGCTCGAACAAAAAAATACCAACAAGGATTGTAATGACTGCAGGTAACAATCTGAAAACTACTTCCAGGTTTCAGGGACTGCTTTTTGCAGTGCTTGTCCTGCTTGGTGGTGCCATCGTAATGTTTGCTGACCAGCAGGCTGAAAGAAAAAAGTTCCTTGAATACTCAGACCTGGTTTACCAGGGAATTGCTCAACGTTTGCTGACGGCTGAAGGGGCCATCACTGCACTGGTCAACTTTGATCACGATAGCACTATCGATGGAAACATCGCAGATGGTGTACTGCAGGACCTGGTTAAAGCCTACCCCTATATTTATTCCATAGCTAAACTGGACTGGGTGCGTTGGCGTGACCGGAATGATTACGAAAAGCACATGCAGGAAGAAGGCATGGCTGAAATGACGATCCGTGAATACGATAAGGAAAAAGATGCTTTTGTAAAGGCCAGCAGGAGAAGCTCCTATCTGGTAACCAGCGTTCTGATACCAATGGAACCGAAGACATCACAGGTGCTCGGGCTGGATTTGTATCTAAACAAGGAAGTAGAAGCTGCCGTTTTGCTTGCGATGCAGGAAAATTCTGTGTCGATGATAAATGTCCCTGATTTCCTCACGACTCAGCCGGGTCTGATCATGATGAAAAACATATACTTTGGCCGGCTGAAGCCTGAGTCATTGCTGGAAAGCAAGCGCCAGATAAATGGCGCAGTTATGCTCTACATAGATCAGGAAAAAATATTCTCATCGTTTATCGATCATTTCCCTGATATTACTTTTGATCTGACACTGCTTGACTTTGATATGGCAGGGGCGAAAAGAGACGAGTTTGCTGCCAGTCATGACCATAATAGTATTTCTTTATTACCAACAGTGAAATTCACTGACCATCGAGTATTCAAGGTGGCAAACCGTGACGTTTTGCTTGAGCTTACTCGGATGTATCGTCCTGGCTTGCTACAGATGTTAATCGCTCTCGCCGTGATGATTCTTATTGCTGTTTTATTAAAAATATGGAGTGTGTCACGAACCCACCAAAAGCTAGCTGCGGCTAAACAGGAAGAATCCTTTCAGGCTTTATTTAGCGAGCGAGAACGTGCAGAGGTGACATTAAGTTCAATTACAGACGCTGTTATTACGACAGATAATCATGACAAGATCACTTTTCTTAATCCCATTGCTGAAAACCTCATGGCTATTTCTAATGAAGAGGCTTTTGGCAAATCGGTTAATGATGTTGTCCACCTGCTGGATGAGGAGAGCCACGAGGAAATAGTTAATCCACTGGAATCATGTATAGAAAAAAAGATAGAAAATGACGGCATTATGTCCTCTCATTTACTTGCACTACCGGCTGGAAAAAGCCCGCTGTCAGTTGATCTTTCCTGTTCCAGGTTAAAGGATATTCGCGATCAAGAAATGGGTCTGGTCATAATTATGCGAGACGTTACCCATGAAAGAGAACTGAAGAAACAGCTCACTTACCAGGCAAACCACGACTCCCTGACCGGACTGTTTAACAGGGGAAAATTTGAACAGGAAATAAGGAATACAATCCTGTCCATCGGTGATGACAGCCCTGGACATGTGCTTTGTTACATGGATCTTGATCAATTCAAGATTGTGAATGATACGTGTGGTCATATTGCGGGTGATGCACTTCTGAAGCAGTTGAGCCAGTTGCTGATGAGCCGGATACGGGAAAGTGATGTGCTTGCCCGACTAGGTGGTGATGAGTTTGGCTTATTGTTGCGCAACTGCGAGATTGAAAATGCAGTGCAAATTGCCGATACACTGCGGCTTGCCGTTCGACAGTTTATTTTCCGCTGGGATGACCGTGCATTCGATGTTCGAATGAGTATTGGCGTGGTCGCCGTCAATGACCCGCAAAGTACACATGCAGAACTGATGAGTGCTGCTGATGTCGCCTGTTATATAGCCAAAGAGTCTGGCAGGGACTATGTGCATACATACAAGCCAGATGAAAAATCTGTTACCCAACATCATGAGCTTATGCAGTGGTCACAAAAAATACAGGATGCCCTGCGTGAAGATAAGTTTTTCCTGATGCTGCAAACCATGGCTCCATTATTGTCTGCACAATCTGATATCCAGGTACAGGAATTCCTGCTGCGTATTCGCCTGGATGATGGCAGTATCGCTAGACCTTACAGCTTCATTCCTGCTGCAGAAAGATATGGTTTGATGCGGGATGTCGATATGTGGGTGATTGAGCATTGCTTCGAAATAATTCGTGACGTGCGTAAAGATACAGATTCTTCAGTCACCTATCTGTATAGCATAAACCTGTCCGGCCAGTCTGTGGGTGACCCGCAAATCAGTGACTTTATCGTCAGTAAAATGAAGGAGTATGAGATTGATCCTAACCAGATAATGTTAGAGATCACAGAGACTGCAGCCATCACTAACTACCAGACAGCAATGGATTTTATTTCACTACTAAGCGATATCGGTTGCCGATTTGCGTTGGATGATTTCGGTGCAGGCTTGAGTTCATTTGGCTATTTGAAAAAAATGAAAGTGGATTTTCTTAAAATAGATGGGCAGTTTGTTAAAGGTATGGCTGAAGACCCGATTGATCGAATGATGGTCAATAATATTACCCATCTGGCTTATGGACTGGGTCTTTTTGTTATTGCTGAATCAGTCGAAGATGCTACTCTGATGGAGATGCTTCGTGATATTGGTGTGCATTTTGCCCAGGGCTATCATGTTCAGAGGCCAACCAACATAGAGGACTGGAAGAAGGAAAATATGTTGAAAACGATTTTCATGCGGACTGTGCACTGAAAACTAAGGTAGAGAGTTTCTACCCAGCAAGCTATTAATTAAATATTGCTTGCTACCGTAAAATAAAGCCAACGAATTATTTATTTTCTCCCGCTAGCTATGCCGTTAAAATTCTTCCGGTGTATAGGCTCGTATGCTCAATGCATGAATCTCAGTTTTCATTGCATCACCTAGCGCATCATAGACTGCCCTGTGACGTTGTACTGTTCCCATACCGTTGAACCCTTCGGCGACAATGATAACATCGAAGTGGCCACCGCCGCTTTTTGCACCTTCATGTCCGGCATGTTCATGCGAACGGTCAATTACTTCCAGGCTCTCAGGGGAAAGGGCCGAGCTGAGTGTATCGCGAATCATTTCAACTCGATTCATTGCGGAAATACCTTTTTGAAGGGTTTAACGGTAACGGTATCGTAAACGCCAGCTTCGATATATGGGTCTTCCCCTGCCCACTTCTCGGCAGCTGTCAGAGAGTCAAATTCAGCAATGATCA
>JASJFV010000053.1:0-5389 GCA_033791885.1 Gammaproteobacteria bacterium
AAAAAGGCCGCAGATACAGCTGAATTTACTGTAGCCAGCATTCAGGGAGCGCTAGTGCTTGCCAGGTCGCAGGATGACCCAAAGGTTTTCACGCGCGTGCTGAAGCGCCTGCAAAACCAGTTAATAAGCTAAAGCCGTGAGTGAAGACCTGTTTCAATCCGATTTACTCTCATCACGCTACCATTCACTTCGTCTGCAACTTGTTAATCACCCGCTTTATGCTGCGATTCGAAATGAAAAAATATTGGCCGTATTCATGCAACACCATGTCTATGCGGTATGGGACTTCATGTCCGTGATCAAATCACTTCAACTGAAAATTGCACCCGCCACCCTGCCATGGGTACCACCGAAGAATCCTCTCCATGCTAATTTCATAAACCAGCTTGTTCTCGAAGAAGAATCTGATTACACATTCACTGACACGCCGGGCACCATTCATGCCAGCCACTTTGAAAGTTACTGCCAGGCGATGATCGAGGCCGGAGCAGATGTTCAGCCAATCACCCAATTCGTCGCCACGGTGACCGACCAGGGGCTTGAAACTGCATTACAATTATCAGATGTTCCAGCACCTGCCAGGCAGTTCATGTCATTCACCTTTGATATTATTGGACGTAGCCAGGTTCACCTTGTGGCTGCCATACTCGCTTTTGGACGGGAAACCCTGGTGCCAGAGTTATTTCGATCACTGATCAAAGGATTACAGTTAAACGCAAATGACTCACCAGCCCTAATCTTCTATCTCGAGCGCCATATACAACTTGATGAGCAGGATCATGGTCCCCTTGCCATTCGTCTGCTGCAGGATCTTTGTGAAGGTTCCAGTATAAAACTTGAACAAGCAGCGGAAGTAGCTGAACAGGCGCTTGCTGTCAGGTTGCAATTCTGGGACGGAATCCTGCAAGCATTGACTGCAGAGCCAGGCAGGAAAGCCGCGGTTCCTGTTTAATACGATAGACTGCACCTGCTTTCTTGCCAATGCGACATTGGCAGCCAGACTGTTACTGCCACACCTCCTTCTATAGTCAAAACTTATGGGTTTGATAACAACAAAGTCTTGGACTAATAAATCGCCTCATTTAGACTAATTATCAAGTTAATTGTGCTACCCATTAGCTTGATTTATTAGAGAATTATGAAATTGCTTATATAGCTTCTAGCTCATGAAGAGATGGCATATGAGCAGACGTTATGTGAGATATTTATTGTTCAAACAATCAGGAGAAGAAATATGCAGAACCAGGCTTCTACCGCCCCCGCCCAGCATAGCTCAACGATTTCGACCGCAATTTCTAAACCACTGCAGCTTGTCGCTGCCTTTATGTTAGGAGCCGTAATAATCTATGCAGCCGGTTTTGTGAATACATCAGCAGTCCATAACGCTGCCCATGATATGCGTCACTCACAGGGGTTTCCCTGCCACTGAAACATACCTTCACCGTTTATGCTATTTGTTCAACCTCGCCAAATAGCCGCTAAACGGTTTTTTTTCATCTCCTGAACACAAGCAATTTAGACAGTAATATATACAACACAGTGGATAGAACTTCGGACTGCGTGCTACGACCGAATTCTAAATCTCTGAACCTGTCGTTAGCATTATATGAAAGTTAATTTAGACAGGTCCTGGCCGAACGCTGACTGCACCCAGAGCTGAGTATTAAAAGCAGATCTCAGGGCTGTCGTAATAAATTTTCTTCCTCACCTGCTGGACTGCTCAAGCTATGCAGAAAGGCTTCTATTTGCTCCAGCTCCCTTTGCTGCAGATTGAGAGGCAACAGTTCGTTGTGCCCGATATGTGCTTTAGGTGCTGTATTGTAGTGCTGCAAAACTTCTGTAAGCGAACTAAATTGGCCACTATGCATATAGGGTGCAGTTTCTGCAACATTACGCAGAGAGGGAACCTTGAAAGCGCCCAAGGTTGTAGTGTGTTTCGTATTTGCGAATTTCAATTCCGCGCAATCATCCTCTTTCGCATCACTGTATTCGTTTAAACAGTTAAACTCACTTTTCAAGGCCTGTCGGATACCCCTATATCGACCTTCATCAACTGCAGGTTTATCTTTTAACACATGAAATATCGGAGGCAGGTATTTTGGTTTTATTGTTGCAGGGTCTGGTACACCTACATTATGGAAACCATTGTTGGTAAATAATGGCCCCTGGTGGCATGTAATACACATGGCTTTGCCAACAAAGAGCTTTAAACCTGCAACTTCATCATTCGTCAAAATATTGTCTCCTGCCGAATCGCCATTCAGCAGCGCCTCTACATATTGATCAAAACGTGACGGCGCCGGCATTAACAATCTCTCATAAGCAGCGATTGCTTTCCCGATATTTACAAATACTCGCGTGATGGCCTTGCGATCTGTTTCTGACATTGCCTGCCATCTTATATTTGAGGTCTGATCCGCAACTGGCCCGGCATTTGTCGGGAAACGTTTTACGTTGGATAGATCTGGTAATCCACCAAACAGGCTTTCATACGTCTTTTTGTAGGACTGGTCAGTATAAATAATACGGGCATACTGTGACCTGTCACCACCGTGTTCTACTGCTGACTCAAGGGGCCCGAGGGCCTGCGACCAAAGACTGTCACTGTGCCCATCCCAGAAAAACCAGGGGCTGTAGGCAATACCTGGTATGGACGGTGCACTGCGTGATGCTTCACCAACGCCTATGGACTTCGCCAGACCATCTGTAAAATGTTTCTCAGGCACGTGGCATGTGGCGCAGGCCACCTTTCCATTGGCACTAAATCGACTGTCAAAAAAAAGTTTTTGTCCGAGTTTTGCTGCAGCGGGATCATCGGCAAATTTATTTGTTGGATCAGCTGGCAGCGCAGGCAAACTGCCTAACCATTGCAACTTTAACAACGCGAGCTCTGATTTATTCCAGCCAGAAGCCGCTGCAGCCTGAATGCTGAGGATTAATAAAAAAAAGAGACATAATGTAGAACACAACTTTTTGACTAACGGCATATTTATCACGCTGTATAATTCATCTCTTATGTCTGTATAGTCAGAAAGTTTGACCGGCATGCAGGCAATTCAATTTCTATGTGTTCTCACAGATCGATATCAAATATCACTTGATCAGTAATGCCATCAGCACGGATATCGAACCACAATTGCCACGATCCGTTCATGCTGAACTTGATCCCTTCCACCAGGTAATCGCCATCCCCTATTTCACTTACCTGTGGTTCAGTAGGAAGACCATGTTTATGCGCGGGCATGCCGCCGTATACGGCAATCTCAGCCTTCTCGACAGGCTTACTATCAAGTGTCTCAATATGCAGGACCCAGCTATGAATGCGATTTAGTGGCAGCGGCACTACCTTGCTTTTGTAGGAAGCACGGAAGTGTATACTCTCTGTTGTTGCTGATACCAGTGAATCATCTGCAGCATTCACAGTGGCAGCAAAGCTCATAAATAACACTAGAAAGAAACCGATCAGATAAGGATTAATCTTGTGAATAATTTTCATTTGTTTATTATCCAGATACTGTCAAAATGCATACGAACCAATACCACAGCAATATCTTAAGCAACCTCTTCTGCATATGTCCGAATATTTACTGAACAATCATACAGGGAGTTTAAAATTTGTACACATTACGGACTCCCACTTAGTTGATCATGCGAGAGAATCCTTCCATGGTATAAATACTAAAGACAGTTTAGAAACCGTGTTGGCTGACAGTATCAAGCGTTACCCGGATATAGATTTTTTGTTGTTTACCGGCGACATATCTCAAACGGGAAACGAAGCAAGCTATACTCTTTTCAAGTCTGTCATAGAACAATATGAAATACCCATTTTCTGCCTTCCCGGTAATCATGACAATCCAGAATTATTAAGACAGATCATTCCCACCAGCCCGAACAGCACTATAAAACTGTTTAGATTTGGTAAATCCTCGCTTGTCCTACTAAATAGCCAGGTCGAAAATGAACATCATGGAATGATTTCTCAACATTGTTTGCGGCAGCTTGATGACTATCTGAATGATAACAATGGTCAGTTTAATATTATCGCCATTCATCACCCGCCGGTATTAGTAAACAGTCCCTGGCTAGATAAGATCGGTTTAAAAAATCAAACTGAATTATTACAGGTCATCAATAAGCATTCTCAGAAGACACTATTGTTGTTTGGACATGTTCATCAGGAGTTTGACCAGCAACTGGACAGGTTGCGTTTACTCGCGACACCTTCAAGCTGTTACCAGTTTAAAGTGAATTCCGACTACATTAATCGCGCAGATACGCTTCCGCCGGCTTACCGGTATATCAGCCTATGTAAATCAAACATTATTGATACAAAAGTGCATTACATCGAATGTAATGCAGGTGAGCCGTCAGGATAACTTCTGAAAGTTATCGAAATCGCTGACTGGTGCGCCTTTATCATACCGGTCAACCTCATTGAATACCTCTGATGTGATAGAAAATATCAATCGGAGAATTCGATAGCCTCACTGATGCTCTCAATGCCCGCTTCTGCACAGGTGTGGTCATTATCTCCTGACATTTTTTCACCTGGTGCACCTGAAACACCAATACCGCCATAAAAGTGCCCGCCGATAAGAATCGGTATACCACCGCCTATCATCAGCACACCCTCTACATAGTTAAGTTGCTTAAGGCGAGGATTGAGCATCATCTCCTTTGTAGCAGTCTTGAATGAAGCGGCTGTCATGGCTTTATTAATGCTTACATCAACAGTATGTGAACCCGCAAGAGGGTGCCGCATAAAAGACTGAAGGGTTCCGCTGCGGTCAACAATGGCAACAGCAACCTGGTAGCCGCTCTCGGCACATTTACTCGCAGCACTCATGGCCGCTAAATTAGCCAAGTCAGGATTAATAGTTCGAGTTTCGATGAATGGCTTGCTTTCGGCATATGCTGGAAAATATATAAGTGAAGTCAGGAATACAGCTAAAACCACTATTCTATTCATAAATTCTGCTCCATAAATATCAGTAATAATTGAATGTCCGATTTTCATTTGAATTAGTTTACCGCTTATTAACCTTCAGGGCATTCGTCGCGGTTTTGCTTAATTATATGTCCATCTGGCGATATTATTTAACCCACCTCCAACAGTGCTCCTTTTATTCTTTGCATAGATTAAAAAGCAATCACTATTCGGTACAGATCAGTTCAAACTTCCTGCCGACCTGTTTCTGAGGCAACAGTTGTTCGTATCTCATGGTTTTCTATATCAATAAACTGTCACATACATGCAAATGTAACACCTGGCATATTGAGTTCCAGCAGATTGCAATTCGTCGATAGTGACTATCGGTCATTTGCCTAATTTTTTATTCGTCCTTATTTATACGTTAATAAGCTATCATCATTACATCGAGAGCCG
>JASJFV010000054.1:0-4067 GCA_033791885.1 Gammaproteobacteria bacterium
GAGTTATACATGTCGTCATGAGCAGGAGTCATTGATATCCAGTTCTCTGATCCGTAGTTGTATTCAAGTCCAAGTTTCAGACGCATATCATCGATATCGTATCGAACACCAGCGAAAAAGGAGTAACCGTCTTGAGTTTCAAGAGGAGCCCACCAGGAACCAAGGAGGCTGTTTCCCAGTTCGTCGTATCCGTTAGGGTCTGTGCGACTCCAGCCACCGGCTGCGAAGAAGTTGAGGTCTCCAACTTTATCCATGTAGACACTGGACGCGTAAGGCACTGGTGAAGGTTTAAGTCACCTGCTCTGCGCGGTTGCTGCTTCAACGACCTGCCCGGCACAGATAGCGGCATCATTAGCCGGCAGCCGCAATGGCAGGCAGGCATTGAATCCATTTTCAAATAACAGTTGCACGGCATAATCAGACAGTTTTCTATTCTGGAATACACCTCCGCATAAACCAATATTGTTTACATCATGGCGCTCTCGCATGGTCATTGCCTGCTGCAACAGGGTGTGTGCGAGACTAGCGTGAAAATAGCTGGCACGCTCCGCAACACTGCGATTTTTATCCATCAGTACTGGCAACAGGCCAGACCAGTCAGCCTGTAACAGTCCAGTTTCATCTTCAAACTGCGGCAGCGGTGCTGTCGCTGTAAGTTCATCACTTGCCTGTTCCAGCAGCATTGGACCCTGGCCTTCGAAGCTGGACTGTTGAAGTATACCGGTCAGTGCGGATGCTGCATCAAACAGGCGCCCCACAGCGGTTGACTGGGGAGTGTTCAGCCTCTTTTCCCAGGCCTGTTGCAGTATATGTGCTCCGCCGGGCAGATCTTCCCATTCTATACCGGCCTGCCAGCACAGGGCGGCGGCACTGCGCCAGGGTTCACGTCCTGCTTTTTCTCCCCCTGGCAGATGGAAGGGCAACATGCTGGCGACTCGCTGCCAGTTACCGGGTTGGCCGTACAGCGCTTCACCGCCCCACAGCGTCGAATCGGCGCCAGCTCCTACACCATCCCAGGTGAATACGAGCCAGTCTTCATTGTTCCAGTGATCCAGCACCAGTGCGGAGGCGTGGGCGTAGTGGTGATAAGCGGTGCTGCATGGTAAGCCGCAGTCTTTTGCCCAGCGGCTGCTTGCGTAACCGGGATGTGCATCGCAGATTACTGCTCTGGCCTTGACCTGATAGAGCTGCTGCAGATCTTCAATGACCTGCATAAAGACATGCTGACTGCGTGGACTATCGAGATCACCAATATGAGGAGAAACAACCAGACGGTTATCCCATGCCAGCGCGATGGTGTTTTTCATATGACTGCCGGTAGCGAGCAAGGGTTCAGGCAGAGTAAAAGGCAAATCTATCTCAACCGGTGCATTGCCACGGCCCATGCGCAATGGACGAGGCTTGCCAGCAATGGTTCGATATACCGGGTCATCGGCGGGCCTTACTATTTCGCGGTTATGATGCAGGAAAGCCTGCGCGACATGCGACAACCGACTCTCAACCTCAGTATTATCTGTCAGTACCGGTTCACCGCTGATGTTTGCGGAACTGGCAACAACTGGAGTATCGAGTGTATCCAGCAGCAGATAGTGCAGGGGACTATAGGGCAGCATTATGCCGATTTCATGCAGTCCGGGTGCAATCAGGGCAGATAATTCTGCTGCTTTTTTTCTTGACAGTACAATAGGCCGGGCAGGAGAGCGCAGTAGTTCAGATTCTGCGATTGTCAGATCGACATATTTTCTTACTGAAGCCAGCCCATCGTTGCCGCGTTCAGGAAACATCACTGCAAGCGGTTTATCAGGTCTGGGTTTCTGATCCCGCAACTGCCGGATTGCCTGATCATTTTTTGCGTCACATAGCAGGTGATATCCACCGATACCCTTGACGGCAATGATTTTTCCATCGCGCAGGGCTTCGATAGCGGCAGCTAGCGCTTCTTTTGAGTCATCAATTTTCTGCTTATTATCGTGGTAATTCAGCGCCGGGCCACATTGCGGGCAGGCAAGCGGCTGGGCATGAAAACGGCGGTCCAGTGGGTTTTCGTACTCTTTTCTGCAGGCATCGCACAATGGAAAGCCGGACATTGACGTCGAAGGGCGATCATAAGGAAGCTCATTGATGATCGTGTAGCGTGGACCACATTGTGTGCAGTTAATAAAGGGATAATGATAGCGGCGTTCGTTTGTGTCTCGCAGTTCAGCAAGGCAGTCGGGACAGGTAAAAAAATCGGTAGGAATGTGAATTTGCGGTTTGTCACTGGTATCACTGCTGAGTATGCGGAAGTTTGTGTATCCTTCAGCATTGCTGTGTTTTTGCGAGACGATGTGCGGATCCGAAATAGCTGGAGCCGAATCAGAGATTCCTTTGCAGAAGTGTTCGACCGCTTTACTGTCGCCTTCGATGTGGACTTCAACCTGTCCGGTACAGTTGCGTACCCAACCGGCTAAATCTTGCTCATGTGCGAGGCGATAGATAAAAGGCCGGAAACCGACTCCCTGCACCTTGCCGGTGATGACCAGATGTTGGGCATCAATGGTCATTATGTGATGTCCTGGTCAGGCGCAAGAGCGAAAATGCAATGCCTTGCTACTAGGCTGCTGATTCACGCACGCCCCCGGCCCACCAGATGCGGCATGCGCCTTCATCCGATACCATGCAGGGGCCAACCGGGCTGCGTGGTGTACATGCCTTGCCGTAAAGTCGACACTCATTCGGGTAGATTTTCCCCATCACAACGCGAGCACAATCGCAGCCAGGTGGCATTTGACCTGCACGCCGCCGTGCCTTATCGGCATAGCCGGGAAATCTCTGTCGCGCGTCATGCTGCCGGTATGAATCATTAACCGCGTATCCAGAGGCGGGGATGATGCCAACACCACGCCAGTTCGCATCCACAACATCCAGTGTTTTATTGATGTGTTTTTGCGCTGTCGGGTTACCCTCAGGCTGAACCAGCTCTGGATAGCAGTTATCCAGAAAAGGCTTATTTTCGATTGTCTGACGCAGTGTCGAATACATCGCTGCGAGCAGGCTTTCAGGACTGAATCCGGCAATAGCTGCTGGCATCTGGTATTGCTCAATGACGAATTCCCACTCATTGCCTCCCATGACAGTGGCGACATGGCCTGGTGCAACCAGTGCCTGGAATCCGGCTTCCTCCGAGTCCAGCAGCATAGCAACTGCAGGCCAGGTCAGACGGCCAGACAACAGCACAAAAAGGTTGTCCGGCACACCTTCGGCAAGCATGGCAGCAACGGGTGCAGTAGTGGTTTCGAAACCAGTCGCAAAGAACACTACGGCCTGATGTGGATTGTCACGTGCAATCTGCACAGGTTCCATCGGTGTGGCTACGGGGCGTATATCGGCGCCGTTTGCTTTCGCCTGCTCTAGAGAGCGGATTTCATTCTTACCAACATTGACCGGAACTCGCAGCATGTCGCCGAAAGCTGTCACGATCACATCTTCATTCAGTGCTATCTGAATAGCTTCATAAATGTCCTCTTCCGGACAGACGCAGACCGGGCAGCCGGGGCCCGGTATTAATTCAATGCTTTTGGGCAGCGCTCCGCGTAGCCCCGCCATGGTGATGGAACGCTCATGGCCGCCACAGACGTTCATGATACGAATGTTGTCAGGCAATTTCAGGGCATGGATATCATCAAGCCACTGCCGGGCGCTGGCAGTCATGAGTGCGAGTGTGGTTTATCATGCTTATGCGGGTGTGAATGCGGATGATGATCATGGCTGTGATCATGACCACTATGCAAAATTGATCCCTCCGGTTGGACCGCCGGGCGCAGGGTCAGTTTCTTTTTGACACGTTTGCGCTGCTCCTTGACTTCGTTCCGCAGCCAGTTCAACCAGCTGTCGATATCAACATTTCGGCGTGCAGCCAGCTGTAATACGGGTACTTCACTGGCCAGCTGCCTGATATATTCCTCGGCTTTTGCTGGATCAAAATCGTCAAGTACTTCAAGCAGATCGGCCTTGGTCAGGAGAACCAGGTCAGCGGCGCGGAAAATGACCGGATACTTGGCTGGTTTATCATCACCTTCAGTAACGGA
>JASJFV010000055.1:0-6425 GCA_033791885.1 Gammaproteobacteria bacterium
CCTTTCGGTGTCACTTTGCCGACCCGGATATCGCCAGCATTTACCTCGGCACCAATGTAGACAATACCGGATTCATCCAGTTTGGATAGTGCCGCTTCGCCAACATTTGGAATATCCCGGGTAATTTCTTCAGAACCCAGCTTGATATCACGGGCTACAGATGTCCGTTCTTCAATATGAATGCTGGTGAACAGGTCCTGCTCAACAACACGCTCTGAAATAAGAATCGAATCCTCAAAGTTATATCCGTTCCAGGGCATGAAGGCGATGAAGATATTCTGCCCCAGGGCCAGTTCACCTATATCGGTAGACGGTCCATCTGCCAGCACATCACCCATTGCAATCATATCGCCAACTTTTACCAGTGGGCGCTGATTAATCGTTGTGTTCTGGTTAGAACGTGAATACTTGGTCAGGTTATAGATATCAACACCTGAATCACCCGAAGATGCCTCGCTATCATTTACCCTGACAACGATACGACTTGAGTCGACAGAGTCCACCACGCCGCCACGTCGGGCAACCACGGTAACACCTGAATCGACGGCAACTGTACGTTCAACACCGGTACCCACCAGTGGTTTTTCACTGCGGATAACCGGTACTGCCTGGCGCTGCATATTAGAACCCATCAAAGCACGGTTAGCATCATCGTGCTCAAGGAATGGAATCAATGAAGCCGCGACAGACACAATCTGTGAAGGTGCCACATCTATATAGGAGACATCCCCCTGGTTCGCCAGGGTAAATTCATTACGATGCCGACAGGAAATTAGCTTATCAAGGAACTTACCATTTTTATCTGTTCTCGCATTGGCCTGGGCAATAACAAAATTGCCTTCTTCAATTGCTGACAAATATGCGATTTCGTCAGTAACACGGCCGTTTTCCACCTTGCGGTAAGGTGTTTCCAGGAATCCATAGTCGTTAGTCCGTGCATAGATAGCCAGTGAATTGATCAGACCAATATTAGGCCCTTCTGGCGTTTCAATCGGACAAACACGGCCATAATGCGTTGGATGCACGTCACGCACCTCGAAACCGGCACGTTCACGTGTCAGTCCACCCGGGCCGAGAGCTGAAACACGTCTTTTGTGTGTAATCTCAGATAACGGGTTTGTTTGGTCCATAAACTGTGAAAGCTGGCTGGAACCAAAAAACTCTTTAACCACGGCTGATACCGGCTTGGCATTAATCAGGTCCTGTGGTGTCAGCCCTTCTGATTCAACCATGCTGAGCCTGTCTTTGACCGCGCGTTCAACACGCACCAGTCCGATACGGAACTGATTCTCTACCAGTTCACCAACCGAACGTACGCGGCGGTTACCCAGGTTATCAATATCATCAGTTTTGCCTTCGCCGTTCTTCAGGTTAACCAGGGTCGTCATGACCTCAACAATATCCTCTTTACTGAGAATCCCTTCACCGACATCCGACCCTTTGTCCAGTCGACGGTTGAATTTCATTCGCCCGACAGCAGAAAGGTCATAGCGATCCGGATTGAAGAACAGGTTCTCAAACAGATTTTGCGATGCATCCTTTGTTGGTGGCTCACCAGGGCGCATCATGCGATAGATTTCAACCTGGCCTTCCAGCTGGCTGCGGGTTGAATCGATACGCATAGTTTCGGATATGAATGGACCACGATCCAGGTCATTGGTAAACAGGGTCTTTACTTCTTTAACCCCATGTTTTCGCTGAGTCTCCAGTATCTCTTCAGTAATAACTGAATTTGCTTCATAGAGCACTTCACCGGTATCAGGGTCGATGAAATCTTCAGCCATGGTACGACCAATTAAGAAATCATCCGGTACAGGCAAGCTTTTAATGCGCGCCTTAGTCAATTCACGTATATGGCGGGCTGTAATTCTATGCCCCGCCTCTACAAGCACGTCGCCTTTCGGTGTTTTAATATCAAATGCCAGGTCCTGGCCACGCAAACGCTCTGGTATCAGGGCCATCTTGATATCGTTTTTACCAATTTTGAAGGAATCGGTCTCAAAGAATATCGCGAGGATCTCCTGCGACGTGTAACCGAGAGCGCGCAGCAGTACTGTTGCAGGCAATTTACGTCGACGGTCGATACGAACATAGACCAGGTCTTTTGGATCAAACTCAAAATCCAGCCATGATCCACGGTAAGGAATAACACGCGCTGAGAACAACAGCTTTCCCGAGGAGTGCGTTTTACCGCCGTCATCCCCAAAAAATACACCCGGTGAGCGATGCAGTTGTGAAACTATCACGCGCTCGGTTCCGTTAATAACAAAAGAACCGTTGTCCGTCATCAGAGGGATTTCACCAAGATAAACTTCCTGCTCGCGCACATCTCGAATGGTACGATTGTTCTTTTTGCTTTCCTTGTCATAAATGACAAGCCGCAAGGTAACCCTGATGGGAGCAGAGTAAATTTGCCCACGCTGCTGACATTCTTTGACGTCAAATACAGGTGTACAAAGACGATATTTTACAAATTCCAGGTGCACATCACCGTTATAACTGATAACAGGGAAAACCGACTTAAATGCAGCCTGAAGACCCCTGTTAAGGCGATCTTCCGCTTCAGTATCGGTTTGCAGGAATTTATAGTAAGACTCTTTCTGGGTCGTTAGCAGGTCAGGCGTCTCGAGTATACTCGGTCGCTTGCTAAAACTATTCCGGATTCGCTTCTTTTCTGCAAAGGAGTAAGCCATCTATCGTCCTCGATGTATTTGACGTAAACTAATTCTATCTATGCGAGCGTGCATCTGTTATTGATCTGCACACTACAAACAACTAAAGGCCGGTGGCTTGCGCCACCAGCCTGCAACACTGACATCCACTAATGGATGCGCAAAAACTTACTTCAGCTCGACAGTTGCGCCGGCATCTTCAAGCTGCTTTTTCAGGTCTTCAGATTCTGCCTTTTCAGCAGCTTCTTTAACTGGAGCAGGTGCAGATTCAACCAGTGCCTTGGCTTCTTTCAGGCCAAGACCAGTCATAGCGCGAACAGCCTTAATAACTGCTACCTTGTTGTCACCAAAGCTGGTTAGAACGACATCAAACTCAGTCTGCTCTTCAGCCGCACCACCCGCGTCGCCGCCACCGGCAGCAGGCGCAGCAGCAACTGCTGCCGCAGCGGTAACACCGAATTTTTCTTCCATATCAGTAATCAGCTCAGAGAGGTCTAGTACAGACATCTCGGCGATTGCATCAATAATTTCCTGTTTAGTTAGTGCCATTTGAAATCTCCTGATTTCTTAAAAAGAATATAAATATAAAAACGTTAAGTGCCTTGTTTAGCTATCTTTGCTATCACGAACAGCTGCAAGTGTGCGTACAAAAGTCCCGGGGATCGCGTTGAGTGTGGCGACAAATGTCTGTACAGGCGCCTGCATGGTGCCCATCAGTTTTGCCAGCAGCTCTTCTCGTCCAGGAAGTTTCGCTAGTGCGGTAATTTCACCTTCACTGAGAATCTTGCCAGACATCGCACCGATCTTGATGATCAGTTCTTCATTGTCTTTTGCAAAATTCTTCAATACCTTTGCGCAGGCTACCGGATCTTCCGATATTGCATAAGCCAGTGGTCCGGCCATGTGCTCCTGCAGGCATTCAAAGGATGAACCATCGACTGCACGCTTTGCCAGCGAGTTCTTGACTACACGCAGGTAAACGCCGGATTCTCGAGCGCTGTTGCGCAATTCCGTCATTGCTGAGACAGTCAAACCTCGATACTCGGCCAGTATTGTTGCCTGCGCGCCATTGATTACCTCTGACACTTCAGCGACAACTGCCTTTTTCTCGTCGATGTTGAGACTCATAGTGAGTACAAACTCCTATTTTGTGGCACCCGCACAGGAGATCCTGATTACGGGGAAACCATCTACGCAGGTTATTAAGCCATCATGCTATTAACACTGACCCCTGCGGTCTTTGACAATCCGATAAATAGATTGAAACATGTTTATCGGCCCTATCAACCACCAGTCGTCGTTATACAAACCTAACAGACTGACGGCCTGGTACTAACAGCACCAGATTCTTTTACTGCTAAAGATTTAACGATGCACGATCTACACGTACACCAGGCCCCATCGTAGTAGAGACAGTCATATGCATGATGTACTGCCCTTTCGCTGAAGACGGTTTAGCCTTGTTTATTGCATCCAGTAAGGAATTAATATTTTCAATCAGCGCAGCGGTCTCAAAATTTGCTTTGCCAATTGAACAATGAATAATGCCAGCCTTGTCATTGCGAAATTGAACCTGACCCGCTTTGGCATTTGTCACTGCCTTGCCAACATCTGCAGAAACAGTTCCCACCTTCGGGTTAGGCATCAGGCCACGAGGACCCAGAATAGGACCCAGGGCACCAACTACACGCATAGCATCAGGTGCCGCTATTACAACATCAAAATTCAAATCGCCCTTTTTCATGCTTTCTGCCAGGTCATCCATGCCGACAACGTCAGCACCTGCTGCATTTGCAGCATCAGCCTGCTCACCTTCAGCAAAAACGGCAATGCGCACAGTTTTCCCTGTGCCCTGCGGCATAACGGTTGCACCGCGCACGTTTTGATCAGACTTACGCGCATCAATACCCAGGTTGATGGCTACATCAACCGATTCTGCAAATTTTGCAGTTGCACATTCTTTCAGAACATCCAGTGCAGCATCAAGAGCATGCTCTTCACCGGGAGTCAGCTTTTCTTCAATAGCCTGGCGACGTTTACTTATCTTATTTGCCATCTCAAACTTCCTCCGTCTCGATACCCATGCTGCGGGCACTGCCTGCGATAATACGGACAGCGTTGTCCATATCATGCGCACTTAGATCGACCATTTTGACGGTCGCAATCTCTTCAAGCTGCGCGCGTGTAACCTTGCCAACCTTATCCATATGAGGACGACCGGATCCACTTTTGATGCCGGCAGCCTTTTTCAGCAGGATTGATGCTGGAGGAGTTTTCTTGATAAATGAAAATGTCTTATCCGAAAAAACAGTAATAATAACCGGCACAGGCATGCCCTGCTCCATACCCTGGGTTTCTGCGTTAAATGTCTTACAGAACTCCATAATATTCAGACCATGCTGACCCAGTGCCGGACCAACAGGTGGGCTAGGGTTCGCCTGCCCCGCCGGGACCTGCAACTTGATATAGGCTTCTATTTTCTTCGCCATTTTTAAATGCTCCGTATTCGGGTGCAAACGCCTTTAGGCTCCCCGGTTTGCCAGCCTTAACTAAAAATAGTACGACTGTAAAAAAATCTTCTTACGCTATGCTTTCAGTTAGCCTTTTTCAACCTGGCTGAAATCAAGTTCTACCGGTGTTGAGCGACCAAATATGGAGACTGCAACACGCATTTTATTCTTTTCATAGTTCACATCTTCAACCGTGCCATTGAAATCGAGGAAGGGGCCATCGATAACCCGCACCATTTCGCCTGCAACAAAAGAATGTTTCGGTTTCGGTTTTTCTGTACTGTCCTGCATGCGGCCAACAATCTCATTGACCTCTTTCTGTGTAATCGGGGTTGGCTCATTGCCAGACCCGCCGATAAACCCTGAAACTTTGGGCACACCTTTGACCAGGTGCCAGGTGTCATCATTCATTTCCATTTCCACCAGCACATAGCCGGGGAAGAACTTGCGTTCTGTGGTCCGCTTCTTACCACCTCGATCCAACTCAATAACATCTTCAGTTGGCACCAGGATCTCTCCGAACTGGTCAGCCATGCCGGCCCGTTCAATATGTTCATGCAAGGATGAGACTACACGCTTCTCAAAGCCGGAAAACGCATGAACTACATACCATTTCTTTGACACAAACGTTCTCCTTAACTGGTCAATTTGCTCAATGCGGCAACCAGACCCATATCAATCAGCCACAGGCAAAAGCCAACGATAATCACCATTACTATCACTATCAATGTGGTCTGGATAGTCTCTTTCCGTGTCGGCCAGACAACTTTACGCACTTCCCTGTCAGCAGCGCGAACAAATGCCCAGGCAGCCTGACCCGGCTGACTCCACAGAGCCACTCCAAGAGCAAGGCTGACCGCAGTAACAACCGCCAGCACACGCACCAGGTCGGAGTAATCCGCCAGCACGTAATACGCCACCACCCCGCCAACTGCAAGCAGCACGGCGAGTATCAGTTTAACCCTGTCCAACCAATCCATATTTCCCTGCCGATAATTCTGGCAGGCCAGGAGGGAATCGAACCCCCAACCTGCGGTTTTGGAGACCGCCGCTCTGCCAATTGAGCTACTGGCCTAAATAAACTGCTAAAAGTAAATCAGACCCAGACGTCAAAACCCGCACAGCCTAAACTGCGCGGGTTTCTCTGAACGAATACGTTACTTACTCGATAATCTTAGTTACAACACCGGCGCCAACTGTACGGCCACCTTCACGAACTGCGAATCGCAGCCCTTCATCCATC
>JASJFV010000056.1:0-7025 GCA_033791885.1 Gammaproteobacteria bacterium
CAGTTACCTGTTACCCCGACATCACAGGGCGCCCTGGTTGTCCAGCCTGAAAGGAGGGGAGCACAACCAGCAGTTAGTGGAAAGTGAGGAATGGAAAAAGAAGATTAATCACCCGCAAATATTTATTTACGAGACAGGCAAGCTCGACTCTGTAACGCTTGGTAGCGGAACAGAGCAATACGGTAAGTTGCATGCAAAGTTCATCACCGGTGGCGAGTATGGCTTCGTCGGCACATCAAATTTTGATTACCGCTCACGCCTGTATAACCATGAGATGGGGTTTTTCTACGAAAACAGCGGAGTCAGCCGGGACCTTGTCGATGTCTTTGAATTTCTCAAGTCCACCTCCTACCGCTGGGGCTCTCCGGAATGGCTGCAAATGCGCCGTCAAGCAATGGCGCTGAAGGGCATGAAAGGCTGGTCCGTGCGCCATCAAAGGGGCGTTTACAAATTTATGAAAGCAACAGGAATAGACTGGTTGATCTAGTGCGCAAGATGTCTATTGCGCGGAATCGGATTATTGTCTGCTAACTGCATCATCTAATTGATATTTCTGCAGCTCCTGTTGTGTATCTATATCGAGTAAAACTGCGGCATCGCTGCTATCAATTTTAACCAGCTGCTCAATGTGCTCAGTGACGATGTCACGGGCACCAGGTTCACTATCAAGTTCCAGCAGTTGATGCATGAGCTGGCGACCAAAACCTACAGGATGACCGCGTTTGCCTTTAAAGAAAGGTGCTGCAAGGGCAGCGTTATTTGCCAGTGCAGAGAAAACAGCCTGAGTCGTTGATGGGTTTATAAATGGCATGTCTGCGGGCAGCACACACCAGCCATGGCTGTGTCGGCTGGCGGCCACTGCGCAGGCAATGGAACTGCCCATGCCGCGTGTTGACTGATCATTAAACACCAGTTCAATCGATCTATCCAGCAACAGCTGATGTAGTGCATGATCTTGACGACGCACCACAGCCAGCAGCCGTGAGCACGGCGACAGGCTCACTGCGGCATGCAGTATAAGTGCTCGTTGATCGATCTCGGCCAGCAACTTGTTGTCACCGAAGCGACGGCTCTGACCTGCCGCCAGCAGCACACCGGTGATCTCAGGCATGCGCTGATTCTGGCATTACTGCCTGTTGTACTGCCTGGTTACGCTCGGCCACCAGGGCGGCAATGATGGCGATGGCAATTTCAGCCGGGGTGCGACTGCCGATAGGCAGCCCAACCGGTCCGTGTAATCGTGCCAGCTGGTCATCCGACAGACCTTTTTTCTGCAGGCGCCTGAGTCTTGCCTGCTGATTTTTCAATGAGCCCAGTGCGCCAACATAAAATGCCGTACTCTGCAGTGCGGCAGCGAGGGCAGGGTCGTCCAGCACCGGGGTGTGTGACAATGCGAGCACAACAGTGCGCGAGTCCGGCTGCAGGGCTGTGACGGCCTTTGCCGGATTTACGGTGATAAAATTAGTACCGTCAATCTCCCAGCCGTCCGCATATTCCGGGCGTGAGTCGCACAGGGTGACGGCATAGTCGAGTGTCAATGCGAGTTGTGCTACACGCTGAGATAGCTCTCCTGCGCCAATCAATAGCATGCGCCAGCGAGGACCAAAGACTTTGCTCAGGTTCTTCTGATCGAAGTGAAATTCGTCGCAGTGGCTGGCTGCGCTTTCATTACAGGGTTGCAGGCTGGCTTCACCCGTATTGAGGCTGACATGCCGGCTGACCAGATGTCGTGATTTGACGGCCTGCAATAGCTTACGCAGCTGAGTAGCTGAGTCGATGCGTTCGAGCAGCAGCGTCAGGCGTCCGCCACAGGGTAAGCCGACACGTTGGACCATGTCGCTGGTGACACCGTACTCGACAGTACGCGGAATGTCCTGGTCAAAATCACCTTTCAGCACTTGCTGAGTCAGTTCGTCTTCAACACAGCCGCCGGATACTGAGCCGGTAAAGCGGCCATCAGGATGGATTACCATCATGGAACCGGGGCGTCTTGGAGCAGAGCCCCAGGTGCTGGCAACCGTCGCCAGAAAGACCGGGCCACCCTCATCTAGCCAGTTAACCGCGGCAACAAGGACTTCATAGTCTGTACTGCGGTCCATCTGCTTTACAGGCGGATAGGCAGGCTGCGGACTGGCTTGCCGGTTAGGGCGAAGACCGCGTTGGCAACAGCTGGTGCGACGGGTGGTACACCGGGTTCACCTATGCCGCCGGGCGGCTGGGTACTTTCGACAATATGTACGTCTATTTCTGGACATTCATCAATGCTTAATAACGGGTAGGAATCAAAATTATCCTGTTCCACCTGACCGCCAGCAATGGTGATTTCGCCTTTCAGGCAGGCAGTAAGGCCATAGACGATAGCACCCTCCATCTGTGCCCGTATGGTATCCGGGTTGACGATCATGCCGCAGTCAACAGCACAGGTGATGCGGTGCACATGCACACGACCCTGCTTGATGGAAACCTCTGCGACCTGTGCGGCCCAGGTCCCGAAGGCTTCCGCCACTGCAATACCGCGGGCACGGCCAGCAGGTGCTGTCCTGTTCCAGCCGGCTTTATCAGCGGCCAGCTGCAATACGGCGGCGTGACGCGGATGCTCTGCCAGCATTTGCAGTCGCGATGCCAGCGGATCGCGACCGGCCTGTGCCGCGAGTTCATCGAAGAAGCACTCAGTAATATAGGCATTTTGCGAACTTCCTACCGAACGCCAGAAGCCCACGGGTACAGCTGGGTTGACCATTGCGTAGCTGACCAGTGTATGGTCAAAGGAATAGGGTATATTACTTGCCCCCTCGGTGCTTGTTCCATCCAGCCCTTTTTTCGCCGCCTGCGGAAAACGTCGCGCGAGGATTGAAGGGCCGGCGATGCGGTGTTCCCAGGCAGTGATATTTCCTTCTCCATCAATGCCTCCCTGCAACTGGTTATAGGTAGCGGGACGATACTGGTCATGCATGACATCATCCTCGCGTGTCCAGATGACTTTCACTGGTTTCCCGGCGGCAATTGAACACTCGACTGCATCAATGATGAAATCCTGCTCACCTCGACGGCCAAAGCCACCGCCGAGATAAACCGTGTGCACCTTAACTTTCTCCTCTGGCAGCCCTGTCAGCTTCATTGCGGTCTGCTGTGTCGCAGTTTGTGCCTGTGTACCTGCGTATATATCGCAACCGTCAGTGCGCACGTCGGCCGTGGCATTCATTGGTTCCATGCAGACATGTGCCTGATAGGGGACTGTATAGACAGCCTGCAGGGTTTTAGAGGCAGCCTTTAAACCTGCTTTGATATCGCCGTCCTGTCGGACCGCAATGTCACTGCCCTTGTCCAGTGCACTGGCAAAGCTGCGGTAGATAGCTTTGCTGTCGAGTTCTGTGTTGGGGCCGTTGTCCCATTCAATAACAAGGGCCTGGCGGCCGTCGTTGGCCGCCCAGAAGTGATCAGCTATGACAGCGATCCCGGCACTTATTTGTACTACTTTTATGACCCCTTTCACCGACTCTGCTTTGCTCGCATCATAGCTTCTGACCTGGCCGCCGATGACCGGGCAGCGTGCCACGGTCGCGCTCAGCAGTCCTGGCAGCTGGACATCAATTCCAAACATCGCTGAGCCATCTACTTTTAACGGTGTATCGAGTCGTGGCATCGGTTTGCCGAGGATGACGAATTCTTCAGGCTCTTTCAGAAATACTGATGTCGGTACCGGCTGGCTGGCGGCCAGTTCAGCAATATCACCATAACGCAGGCTGCGCTGGCTGGCATCGTGAAAAACGGCGCCTTTCTCTGTGTGGCATATGTTGGCAAGGACGTTCCATTCCTGTGCGGCGGCTTCTACCAGCATTTCGCGCGCGACGGCACCGGCCTCGCGGACGACTTCCCAGAATCCCCGGATGGCAGTGCTGCCACCGGTAGCCTGGCGTCGCATCAGGGGGTTATAGTAGTCCTTGCTGGCAGGGGCAAATTCGGCCCGTATGGTGTTCCAGTCGGCATCGAGCTCTTCGGCAATCAGCATCGAAATGCCCGTCATAATACCCTGGCCCATTTCCGCGCTGGCGACCTGGATAGTGATGACATCATCACTGCTGATGTGCAACCAGGCGTTGGGTGAAAAGCCGGCAGGGGTATCGGTTTTTGTTTCAGGTGCCGCTGAGGCAGGAAGTGCGAAGCTGACCAGCATGCCGCCACTACTTGCAGCACTGACTTTAAGGAAATCCCGACGCGTCAGTTTTATTTTTTCCATCTCACGACTCCTGCTTTTTAGTGTTCTGTGCAGCGGCTTTTTTAATTGCCTTGCGTATCCGCGGATAGGTTCCACAACGGCAAAGCACGCCACGCATTGCGTCATCAATATCAGCGTCAGAGGGCTGTGGCTTACTCGTCAGCAGGGCAGCAGCAGCCAGTATCTGGCCTGACTGGCAATAACCACATTGCGGTACTTCGTTGTCTATCCATGCCTGCTGTAACGGGTGGCTGCGGTCCGCTGACAGGCCTTCAATAGTCGTCACCTGTTTGTCGGCAACACTTGCCAGCGGGGTGATGCAACTGCGCACGGGCTGGCCGTCAACGAGTACAATACAGGCTCCGCATTGGGCGATTCCGCAGCCATACTTGGTGCCTGTCAGTTGCAGACCGTCACGAACAGCCCACAGTAATGGGGTGTCAGGGTCCATGTCCAGTTCGCGCTTGCTGCCATTAATCTGGAGTTTTACCATTGTCTTTTCCATCCTGATTACGATTGTTGTTTGGATTCTGCTATATGGATTGACACTATCACAGCAATGGCAACTCGTCGATTCAGATTGTTTCAAGATCAGTCGTTAACTCGATGTGCTATTTCGACAGATACTGGAGGTGATTCGTCGGCCGTGCAGCACACTCGGTATCTGCTATGATTAGGTGACTGACAAATGTAGGAGAGCTTTGATGATTCGTGTGTTATTTTTTCTGCTGCTTTCAGGGTTTCACCTGACATCTTTAGCTGAACCGCCGGAGGGCTACCCCTTCCTGCCATACGATGAAGCCATGCAGCAGGCAGAGGAAAAAGGCATGCCGCTATTCGTTTATTTCGGACGTTATGGCTGTGGTTATTGCGATAAGACTAATAAGGAAGCCTTTTCCGATGCCTCCGTTCACAAGCAGTTTACTGCGAACTATGTCCTTGCTTACGTTGATTCAGAGAGTGGCAAGCGACTGCGCCTGCCTTCCGGTGAACGTATTACCGAGCGTGAACTGGGTACCCGTTATAACGCCTTTGTTACCCCGGTTTTTTCATTCATTACCACCGATGGCAAGGTGCTGGAACGGCTTGTCGGCGTGCAGCGTATTGTCGACCTGCTTGAAGCCGATAATAAGGTGCAACTTGGCATGAAAGGGCAGGGCACTTTATGAGGAAGGCCTGGCTATTACCTGTGGCATTCCTGTGGCCGATAGTATGCCCTGCTGAGCAATGGGTGTTTTCTGAACCGGTACTGGTGACAGCCGAGGGAAAAGACCAGGCATTCCATCACCTGGAATCGTCCGGACGCCGCAATGTAGCCGTCAGCGGTGAGACTGTTGCAATAAGCTGGGAAGATGATCGCGATGGCACACCTCGCGTTTACATTGCACAGAAGCAGATAGCTGAGACGGATTTTTCTGTTGAATTGCTCATTAGCGGCGATGGCGAAGCTTATGAGCCTTCCATTATTGGCTTATCCGACGAGAAATTTATGCTCGCCTGGGAGGAGAATGAGCAGGTCATGGCACGAATTACCGGGCCTCAGGGGCCTGGTCCCGTTATCAGGCTCTCTGCCAAATCCGGTGGTCAGCCCAGCCTGTCCCGCTATGGCGATGAAGTGATTGTTGTGTGGTCAGAACGGGATGGCCGCTTCGGTCATATCCGTATGGCACAACTTGACATCGACAGCAGTCAGCGGCTCAATGTGAAGAACTCATGCACTGCCGATAAGGCACCTGTTGAAGACGAACAGCTCTACCCGGCAGTTGCGGTGATGGCTGATGAGGTGGTCGTTGCCTGGGAAGACCGTCGTCCCGGTCATACTGTGATCATGGCTGCACAGGGCAAGCCTTGCGAGCTGTCAAAACCGTTGCGCATCAGCGACAAAATTGAGCAGCGCAGCATGACTTATGGCAAGGGACACGGTGTATCACGTGTCGCGCTGGCAGGTTATGGCACAGCTTCATTACTGGCCGTGTGGGCAGACAAGCGAGACTTTCGAGAGGGCTATGATATTTTCTCTGCAAATTATACGCCCGTTAAAGGCTTTGCCGCCAATGTGAGAGTGCAGGACGAGTTTGGCGGTGTTGCCCGCCAGTGGCACCCGACTGTATCCGCCCACAAAGATGGCAGCCTACTGGTAGCCTGGACGGATGAACGTGAAGGCAATTCCGATATTATGTTGTCCGTCTTTACTGATGATGAGTGGGGAGAAGATATGCCGCTGGCCGGAGCTGCCAGTCTGGCGGAGCAGTCGCATCCGAGTATTCTTCTTGACGATGCAGGGCGATTGCACATTGCCTGGGTCGAACGTGATAAGCGTGACGCACCAACACGATTGAGATATATGCTCGGCAAGCGGCAGGCGGAATAAAAAGCTTTATTAGTCTCAGGGCAGTGATAGATAGTGCTAGAGGAGATAAATCCCCTGCTTTTCATTGTTAATGTAACTTCTCACGTAGCTTACCTGGTATTGCTAATGCTGACGCTGGAGTTACTCAAGTCATTTATAACTATATTTACCTAATTATCTGATTATAAATAATATTAGAGGAAAGAGCATGAATGAAGATACACGTATGAAGCTGGAAGCAGCGGCATTTCGCGGCCTGGTCGGACATCTGCAAAGACGCACTGATGTTCAGAATATCGATATTATGAACCTTGCCGGATTCTGTCGTAACTGTCTTTCCAAATGGTACTTGCAGGCAGCTGTAGACGAGGGCGTGGAGATGGATTATGAAACAGCCTGCGAGGCGGTTTACGGCATGCCTTACAGTGAATGGAAATCAAAGTACCAGACCAGCGCCAG
>JASJFV010000057.1:0-7999 GCA_033791885.1 Gammaproteobacteria bacterium
TGGTCAGGCTGCTCAGATTGCCAGCCGAATTGCCGAGATGGGCAAAGCGATGACTGTTGGTGATCCGACATTAGAGAGCACTGAGATCGGCCCACTAATTCGCCCCGCAGAAATACAGCGAGTCAATAAATGGGTCAATGATGCTGTTAAAGGTGGCGCTCGACTGCTGTCTGGCGGCAGGCCACTATCCGACACCTGCTACCCGGCAACTGTACTGCTTGATCCACCCGACTCATCAATCATCAGTCAGAACGAAATATTCGGCCCCGTTATATTCGTATATTCCTACAACAATCTCGATGAGGCCATACAACGCGCCAATGCGCTGCCTTATTCATTCCAGTCAGCAGTCTTCACAGCGAGCCTTGATATCGCAATGAAGCCTACAATAGGCTCGATGCATCAGCTGTCATGGTCAATGATCACACTGCCTTCAGAGTCGACTGGATGCCGTTTGCCGGTCGCCGTGTCTCAGGCTATGGTACCGGCGGCATCCCCTATGCCTACAGGGATATGACAGTAGAAAAATTGCTGGTTATTCATTCTAAAGAAATTTGAAATGAAAGCAGGGGAAAGATTATAAATTATTAAATCGCAACTGGGTCCTTCTTTCCTCTTGGTGCTTCAATCGAGAGGTTAAAATACTTGATGCCGTGGAAGAGGAACGGCCAGTATTCAGCAGGGTGAAGAGTACCGACCCTTTTAAAGTGTACAGCAGATGACTGTACGTCAGAAAGTAAACATCATACAAATTGAGCGATAGTGCTTTCTATCTAATGCTCTACTCTCCACCTGGCAGGTGTGGTTCCACTCCAGCGCCTGAAAGCGCGCGAAAAGGCACTGGCATCTGCATAGTCCAGTGTGGCGGCAATCTGGCTTAGTTTCATTGATGAATCTCTCAGTAATTGCCGTGCAATCTCAAAGCGGCCTTGATCAGCCAATTCCTTGAAGCTTGTACCGCAGTCATGCAGCCGGCGATTAAGGGTGCGTGGATGGATAGAAAATAGCGCGGCAATTTCATCTGCCGTCGCATGCTGCGAGAGTAACGCTGAGTGCAGTACGCGCTGTACCTGCTCGGCGAAGTTGTCGCTATAGCGACTCTCGATCTGGTCGACCTGCTTTTGCAGCAAGCGGTGCAGTTCAGGGTCCGCCGCCAGCAGAGGCTGCTGCAACCAGTTGGTGGAAAAATACAAACCACAGCGTTCCGCATCAAAGTGAAGCGGGGCTTTAAAAAAATGCTGAAAGATTCGGCTATCAGCAGGTTTACGATGTGCGAAGTGCACACTTAAAGGACTCCACCTGGGGCCGCATAATTTAACTAAAGTATTAAATATGATAGCCACTGCACCGTCTTCAATTTGATCGTGTGCCTTAACTCGAGGTTGATTAATAGAGTATCCCATGAAGGCCCTGTCACTCTCCTGTTCCAGGTAGATTTCAGCGCCGCTAACATGTAAATGTGCATAACGGACAAGCGTCCTCAGTGCAACCGCAACATCTGGCGATTGCTGCATTAAGAAGCCCACCAGGCCTAATGAAGATGGACCGGCGTGCTGGCCAAGCAGAAACCCGAAATGCGGGCAACGGGTTGTGCTGACACAATGCTGTATCAACTGGTTGCGAGAAGCATAAGGAATGACATTGTCAGGGTCATCGAGTAGCGATGCATCGAAACCAATCTCTGCAAATACATCGGCGGGAGAGAAACCCAGTTGCCTGAGAACTTTCGGTATGGCCGCTATGGTACCGGTGCGCACAGTACCAGCTGATACGGGCGGACTAGCTGTTGATCTTGTCATCGCGTGTATTTCATCATTGTTGATTCAGTCCATAAGCCCTGGCCGGCAATGTCCATTAATGTCTATTGCTTGTCCTGAATTGTACAGAAGAAATTGTCAGATAATGGATAAAATGTCTTATCTGTTGTGGTGAGCAAAAGTTGTATGCCTTGTACACACTATTTCGATTAAATCGATCACTAAAATGCCGATGAGGATTCAATATGAACACAAAATTGCTATCAAGCCTTGCCGCTGCCGCTGTTCTGCTTGTCCCCGCAATGGCCTTTGCATCGACCGTGGAGGCAGAGAAGAAAGTTTTTGCTGAACTGACGGCACTCATCCCGCAGGACCGTATTGTCGAAATTGAGGGTCTGCATAAGAAGTGGAAAGAAGTACAGAAGGGAAAGAGCGGTGCTGTCATCCTCGATATACGTACGGGCGCGGAGTTCCATGCCGGCCATCTTAAGGATTCAAACAACATCGATTCAGGCAATCCGTACCTGGTCCCGAAGACCTGGCCTGATGCAGATACCGAAATATGGATTTTCTGCCGCAGCCAGCATCGTGCCACTTACTTTGTTTCTTTTCTCTACCGCTACGGCTACAAGAACGTCTATCTTGTCAATGGCGGCATCGCAGCCTGGGCCGAGAAAGGTTACCCGCTGTTCAGCAAAGACTTCGGCGAGATCAAGGTGATCAAGTACGACAAGGCGCTGAAGGAAGAGTTTAAAACGCGCCAGTTTGATTAGCTTGCCTCTGATTCGCTGTTGTGGATGGCCTTCAATGGGGCAGAACCCGATCTTTTAGTCTCCAGGCCATTGATGTGTTGCTGCGATCTGTGCAGTGACGTATAAGATTTCAAATAAAAGGAAGAAAGAGCGGAGAACCATCGCATGTTTTCCAGAAGATCTATCAAAAACATCAAAACCATTGTTCAATAAAAGGAGCAGAGAATGTCTAAAGAACGAGTAAGCACAACGGTACCACTGGACTGGAAAGAGGTGTGGTTCACCAACTGTCCGATGGTATCTGCCAACAACGTTGACCAGGAACTGGGCTGGTGCCGCGAAGAGTACAAAAAGATTGGTGTTGAATACGCCTACTTCCGACACGCACCTGAGAACAACTGGTACCCGCACTACATCCACAACCTAGACAACCTCATCCGCTTTGGCGGGCTCTACCCGCCCATACATGTAAATGCAGATCTCCGCCGCACTGTGCTGCTGGGAGCAACCTGGGTGTATGAGGGTGGCTGCATGGCCGTGCGCGCACGAGATGACCTTTTCAAAATGTCAGATTTGAAAGGCAAGAAGATTGGCATCTCCAAGAGCCTGAATACCATCAAGAACGACTGGTGGCGTATCCAGGAGCACATGGGCATCGAGAACATGCTTAAGCTTAACGATATGACTATGGACGATATCGAACTCGTCGAATTCCCCTACCCCGATGACTGGTACGACAAACCTGAGATGCTGGTACCGCCAATGAATAACCCGTCGGAGCTGTGGATGCGCCGTGACCACAAGCATGACCTCGCGTTCCGACCGCTGGAGACGTCACTGCTGGATGGTACCGTTGACGCAATCTACACCCAGAGCAAAGTGTTCCAGCATCTGCAGGAAGATACCGGCAAGATCAAAATGATCGAGGACCTTTCTCGATGCCCGGACTGGACTGTACAGGTTGCCAACACCCCTGCCGTCATCACCTGCACCGACGTAATGGCAAAAGAGCATCCCGAACTTGTCATCGCCTACATGAAGGCCATGATCAAAGTCGGGCGCTGGGCCAATGAGCACAAACGTGCCGCTGGTGCAATCCTTAACAAGCAGACCTTCTACCGGGACGCCGAGGATACCTACCAGGGCATCAAGCATGTCGATATGGTACCGAGTCTGAATGCGATGAATATGGAAACCATAAAGATCGGCAAGGATTTCATGTTTAGCCACGGCTATATCAAGAACGACTTCGATGTGGACGAATGGGCGGCGCCGGAATTCCTCGAGCAGGCAGCGACAGAATTGCTCAAGGAGGAGTGGGAAAAAAAGAGCTGGAGCAAGCTCCCAGAAGGAGGCGGGCTCGACGTAAAGGGCACACGACTGGGATAGTAAGACAATTGAACCAGGTTAAGTCAGTGGTGACACTGTGGCCACTGACGTGGCTCAATAAGTCAGCCCGGTCATTTATGAGGAACAGGATATGAAAGAATCCAAAACCAATGCCAGCGTTGCTGGTGGTGAGGCCGCGAGCAACCTGCCTCCCAAAAACAAACAAACCACCCTCGGTCTTTATGTAGACGCGGCGCAGGCATACGAAATGTGGAAGGCGGATCCTGAACGGGTCAAGATCATCGACGTTCGTACACCGGAGGAGCATGGCTTTATCGGCCACCCTGATACGGCCTGGAACATCCCCCTGGCCTTTGTGACGTATCAGAGGAAGAATGGCAAAACCGAATACGGTCCAAAGTGGAATACAGATTTTATTGCCGAGGTCAAAGAAATCGCTGAGCCGATGGATACCTTGCTACTCATGTGCCGTTCAGGTGATCGCTCGGCCATGGCCGTCAACCAGCTCGCGGCTGAAGGTTTTACAAACACTTACACCATTACAGACGGTTTTGAAGGGGATAAGGTTGATGATCCCGGTAGCGTCTTTCATGGTAAGAGGATGCGCAACGGCTGGAAGAACTCAGTACCCTGGGTATATACCATGGATCCTGAAAAAATCATTCTTGAAGAAGTTGCTTCTAAGCAATCCCAGTAAACAAAAGCAATTCGGCGGAGCAACATTCAATGAATGTAAGTGGCAACACGTGTGAATACCCTGTCCTAAATAATTGGCGGAAAAAACTTTTTGTCATGGCGTTCGCTGCCTGTGTTGTTTATCTGCTTGGAGTAAACATCGCCTTGGCGGCAGAAACCATAGGTAGCCAGGCGCAAAGTAATCAGGTGCAGAATCTGCACTTCCCAGTAGTACAGATATTTACCTTCTTGCTGCTGATGCTTGGGCCATTCAAGATTATTGGGTCATTCGCAAAGGTTACCAGGGGAGTGAATGCCGCAGTTGCAAACCGTATCGCTTTGCTGTCGATGATATTTGCGAGCCTCGCCCTATTGCTCGCCGGCTTACTCGGTAACAGTATCCTGAGCAATTTAGGCATTCCAGTACCTATTCTGGCACTTTCTGGGGGCATCATTCTTTTTCTGGTGGCATTGAAAGAACAAGGGTCAGAGAACAATTTATTCTAATATACTCAGCGGCTAGTATAGCGGTACCAGTCTAGTTATAGTTATAAGGCAACGATTTCACAAGGAGGTGGAAGATGCCCCGAAAACCCCGATTTATCCTGCCTGGTATACCCCAGCATGTCATTCAGCGAGGGCATAATCGCGAGCCCTGTTTTTTTGCTGAGCAAGACTATACCCGTTACAAGGAAGACCTCAAGACTGCCTGTGACAAATTTCAGTGCCATATCCATGCCTATGTCCTGATGACCAATCATGTGCATTTGTTGATAACGCCTTTAACCGCATACAGTCTTTCAGAAGTAATGCAGTCTCTGGGCCGCCGTTATGTGCGATATATAAATACCACCTACCGTCGCACCGGGACACTGTGGGAAGGCCGATTCAAGGCGAGTATAGTGGATTCTGAAGCCTATCTCCTGAGCTGTATGCATTATATTGAACTCAATCCTGTCCGCGCAAGCATGGTGAATCATCCCGGAGAATATCGCTGGTCCAGTTATGCAGCGAATGCACAGGGCCAGGAAGATTTTCTGGTAATCCCTCATCCACTCTATACAGCATTGGATAAGATGGCATCACAACGGCAACACGCATACCGTGAGTTATTTCGTCATCATATAGACGCCACGCTACTGCATAGTATTCGCGATGCGTTGAATCAGGAGCTTGTCCTTGGGCGTGATGATTTTAAGGATAAGATCGAGCAAATGACTAAAAGACAAACTCGAGAAAGGCAACCGGGAAGACCCCGGATTAATGAGTTGGTGGAGCTTTATAACATTGACTAGCATATTAGCAACAATTGTTCTCTGACCCGGATTTTTGTTAATAGCAGACAAATTTAAATCTAGGGAAAAGTCGTGCTATCGGCCAGAAGCGGAAGTTGAGTTTTCAAGTACTCTGACCCCTTGATTCTTTCCAGGTGGACTAGTCTGCAGAATCGAACATATCTTTACATTCTCCCTCTGTGGAATTACTTTTACCGGTGTCTTGCTGGTCAGATCCACTATAGGTGACTTCAATGACAATAGCGCGGTGGTCAGAGACGATATCCGGCAGTACCTGGTACTGCTTGAACTGTAAATCCTCTGATAGCAGGGCCCAGTCGAGGCGATGTTTTCCCTGCTTGTAGGTGCCGTGATTGATTGATTCAGGTTCGAACACCTGGGCATTACTGCACTTCGCCAGCACCTTGATGACTGAATCAGTGGTCTTCCAGTTGCTGTTGAAATCTCCGAGTATAATCACCGGGTTACTCCGGCTATCGAGAACACGCAATATATCGCTGATCTGCTGTTCCCTGACTTTCTTGCGGGAGAAGTCGAGGTGCACCGACAGCACATCAACGGCGATCGCCGGTTTATTGTCATCCGGTTGCCATTCAATCTGACCGAGAGTGAATCCCTTTCTCAGGGTAGGCGGTGATTCAGGGAAATCGTGTGACAGGGTATCTTTAAACGGCACATTCGACAGCAGGGCGGTACCATAATTGATTCGCTTGCCATTGACGTGAGCAGAGTAGATATCCCATGGGTACCCGGCTGTGTTTGCCAGGTAGCTGACATGGTTAAAGTAACCGCTCCAGGCCGACGGGCCGTCTGCTTCCTGCAGGGCAACTACATCCGCGCCGACTTTTTTCAGCAATTCGGCGATATCGTCAAGGTTATCAACAATAGTACCGTTCGCTACCAGCAGCTGGTTGAAACTGTCTTTTCTGCCATGCGCCAGATTCAGGGTCAGCAGCTTCAGTACCGGTCTATTGATTTGGGTAGCGCCTGAAGCATCCCGGGCAGGGCGCTCGGGTGGCGTAATTTGTGTGCATGCCGAGACCATAATTGTCACTGCTGTAAAAGTCAGGATACTTCCCATACTGCCCAATAAAAACAGTTTCACCCATATCCCGATCCTCGTAAGACTAAGTCTCATAAAAGTATGCACCAGGAAACAATACCTCTTTGTTAATCATTCGAGTATGCATCATCTATAGTGATTTCACTTTCTCGCATTTTGTCTTTTATCGACTTCAGGTAGGAGCGATCCATTAGTTTGCCACATTCTTCACTGCCATCAGCAGGGACTTTCTTGCCAAAGATACGACGCATTGGTACATTCAGAGGGCTGAGTATGATGGATGCAAATGTTTTGACAAGGTCACTTTTTTTAACTTTCAGGTCACTCATGCCAAAGTTGTCTTTCAAATTACCTTTCAGGTAAATAGGTGTTTCGATACCGCCTATCTTAGGTTTTTTGGGCCGTGGAACCAGTGTCAGTTCTATGGTTTCGTTAGGGTAGTTTATATCGATGTTGCCATGTAACCATACTTTGGTTGTATCGACGGCAAGAAACTCCTCGTTGAGCTGGCCTTCTTCAACATTAAGGATTCCAACCGCACAATTGACCTTCGAATCCGCGCTGCTAACGGATGATGTGACCGCCTGAAATATATTATACGACCAGATATCTATATCGCCGGAACTGATGTGTTGCGGCCATATGGCGAAATCAATCACCCCGCTGGCGCGGTCGAATCTGTCTGTGAAATTTTTACCGGCAAGTTGCAGGTCGACCCGGGTACTCAGAAGTCCGCCGGATTTAGTCTCAGGGTCTATGCGGCGCAATAAAATACCAAAATCGAATTTATCCATGTCCAGCTTGATATGACCGTGAATTCCGTCATCAACCAGTTTCAGTCCCATATCACTGTCGATTCGTCCGCCAGGTGTATCCAATTGGATTGACTGGTCGTAACTGTCTGCCCGCGAGCTCAGAACTATTTTTCCATCACCTAAACGATCCTTACCGGAGAAAACATTGCGGGATTCCATGCTAACATCGATATCCCACTGGTCAACCTCGAGGGTTTCACCGAGACGCTGGTCAAGCTTTTGTGACAGTTCGCGCTCTTTTTCTTTGGCACTTTTATCAGGCTTGCTTTCAGGAGTATTTTCAACCGCGGTC
>JASJFV010000058.1:0-5461 GCA_033791885.1 Gammaproteobacteria bacterium
CAGTGAGTGCTCTGCCATCTGACGCGTGTAGACCGGGTTATTGGTGCCTAATGCTGAACGAGATACTGTTTCGGTAAACTCATCCAGTGATTGTGTTGCAGCCTTAGGATCATAAGCGAATATCCCCTTGGCAAAATGTGTCTGTCCGGATGCACCCAGTCGCCCTTTGGAAACCATCATCACTTTGGCACCGGCATCATGCGCCTTTACCGCTGCAAAAAGCCCGGCCATGCCACCACCGATAATCAGAACATCTGTTTGATAATCCTGAGCAGACAATTTCTTTGTATCGATAGCCGCTTTATTTTCTGCCCAGCCTGCAGGAATGCCCAGCGACGTCAGCGCGGCCATGCCAGCAATGCCACCGGTCAATTCTAAAAACTGGCGACGGGATAACTTGTTATCGTCTGAATTGTTCATCGCTTTGCTCCAGTGAGCTTTTCTGATTTAAATAGATGATTCCAGGTAAAAAGAACCGAGCCTGACAGGGCGAAAACAATCATGAATACGGCCATCGACAGATTGATATGCCGTCCAAGGTCTATCGCGTGCCAGCTGGCCAGTGACATGAACAGGATGGTTAATGAGCCATGGAATAAGCGCCAGGCTTTATAATTAACGCTGAATTTTTTCACCAGTTGGTAGCGAAATATGGCGGTTATTCCTAGCAGGAACATCAGCCCCCAGGCAATCAAGCCAAGTACCACACCCAGGCTTTCGAAGGACGTTAGCATTGTTATCAATGCATCCAGTGGTTTTACACCGGCCTCAAAGAAACGCGGTGCTACCAGCAGAAACGGGTGCAACAGAAACACCGGCAAAATAATGTAGCCGAGTATTTTATGAATTGTTGATATCTGACTTAACTTGAACGACTGCGAGGTTTTTGTATAAAGACGTGTCAGAAAAAACTGCTGCAGCATCAATGAAAATGCCAGGATGGTCAGTATGGAAATTGAATCTTTTAATAATGTACGAGGAGGAACATCTGCCAGAAAAAACAACAGCAGGGGTAACACGATAAAAATTAGCAGTGCTGAGATGATGATGCTTTGTTTAGAATTAACTTGCATGGTCAGCCCCACGAGACGACAACCGGTATGGTTTTTTCAGGTGAGATAGTGATGGCATCCACCGGGCAGTACATGCGACACAGATGGCATATCTGGCAATCAGCAACATATTTAATGACCGCCTTTCCTGTGTCTGCATCCAGGCGCAGTACATCAGTCGGACATGACTTAACACATTCCCCACATCCGATGCACCCATTAATGCTCTGTATTGTCATTGTCTTTTACCTCATTCACTAACAGAAATAATATGAAAACAATGTGCAGGAAATAAGCAGGAAATCAGTAGATAGGATGAATTACTTGATCTGACATTTCTTAACAAAAGGAATTGCTCATATTCGCGAAGCATGGGTTCGATGCCGCCTTATTTGTCACTGCACCCTTTAAATTACTAAGTTATTGGTGCAACAGTACATCTGGTACCTATCACTTAATGTTGCAGATGAACAATTTAGGATAATTCTTGGTTAGTTCGAAGGAGCGTAACTAGCCATGGTATATAAATTACGTAGAACACCAAAATAACATACTGCTGCCCATCCCTGAGAACAGGGGCTGGCTAGCCCCAAAGATAGACGTGTAACCAAGGTTCCACAATACCTCCATTCTGTTTGCATATTTACTGCACTGTTTTTACCTATGTTTAAGTTGATGAAAGAGGTAAAAAATGACGATCAATAATACCGCTAAGGACTACAAATCAATAGAAAAAAGGCTGCACCGAACAACAGCCGATCTTTTTCTTGCGTCTCATTCTTGTATTTATAATCGCCATTGGCTCACCGAAGCAATGCGATTTCTTTACCTATGTTTAAGTTATTTAGCGATGTAAATAAATGACGATCATAAATACCGCTGAAGGCTATGGAGCAATAGCGAAATGGTTGCACTGGGCGACAGCCATTCTTTTTCTAGCGTCTTATTTTTCTATTTATTATCGCCATTGGTTTACCGAAGTGAAGTCATTTGAAAGCATGATTGCTTTTCAATTGCATCTTTCTGTTGGTGTAACGATTGCTGTTATCGTGGTCCTTCGAATCGTCTGGCGTATCACTAACCAAATACCAGACCCGGAACCTGGTACATTTCTTGAACGCACGGCAGCACAGTTGGAACATTATGCACTGTATGCCGTTATGATTATTCTGCCGGTAACCGGTTATTTAGGCACGGCTGTAAATACGAATTATTTTTTTATGTTCGAGATACCAAAATTTGCTGACACTCAACTGTTTAGATTTGTGACTGATGGCCTGAGCATCAGCTTCAAAGAATTTAAGATGCCGATAGATTTTATTCATAAAAACATATTAGGTGAATGGGCTGCATGGTTTCTTATATTAGATCACGTTCTGGTCGCGCTTTCTTATCAGTTTGTTAAAAAAGGTCGAACGATGTTCAAAATGACGACTAGTTAATAACAGTAACGTTTTCTAGTAAATAAGCGTGATTAATATGATAAGAATGTTTTTCGACAATTAAATGAGTAAGAGTTGATCCATTCCATCTATGGGCTGGGGTATAAGATTGAATGAGAGAAGGGAGGTAGTAAAAAAGGATTAAACTTCACATTTTTTCCACTTTTTCTCCTCATCCACTCATCAATTACTTGTCACACTAAGCACTCCTGGAAACAAACGAGGGGATATCGAGATGAAAAGTCATTTAAAAACAGTTGCAGGTATAATGCTATTAACTTCATTATCTACAATTCTGCAAGCAACAGCCTCTGCAGATACCGGTAATAATGATGGATTACAGGTACGCTTGCAGTCGGGTGAGATGGCATCTGAAATCGATGGACCGAACAAAAGTGCTGCGTCTACAGATATTCAGTCTCAGGACAAAACAGTAGAAGTGACATCGCCTGCTTCATCTGAAGTATTTCTTGAGCAGGTGCGTGTCAACAGCAGGATACAAGCTGCAGAGGCTGCATATAACTTGAGCATCCTTGCAGCAAAACGTAAAGACTTTACACTGGCGCGCACTCTTATTGAAGAGTCTATACAGTTGAATCAAGCAAACCCTAACTACCTCACGTTTGCTGCTGATATTGCCTTTCTAACGCAGGAATATGATAAGGCTGCAACATATCAATTGATGGTATTGGAAATAGCTCGATCAGTGCTAGGTGTTGACGATCTGCAGGTAGCTCTAATCCTGGATCAAATCGGTGCCATCTATGTTAAACAGGAAGATTATGAAAAGGCTAAATCCAGTTTGACTGAGAGTCTACAACTGCGCGAGAACATACTGGGCGACAACCATCTGCTGGTTGCAATTAGCCTGAATAAGCTGGCTTCGCTGGCTGTCCGTCAGGATCAACCTGTTGTTGCCGAGGCACTGTTAAAAAGGTCACTCAATATAGCACGCGATGTGTCGGGACCACGGCATGCCAACAGTGCAACCATGCTGGCTAATCTGGCTGATTTTTACCAGGGTCAGGCACGACTGGAGGAAGCAGAAGTACTCTATGAAGAGGCGATATCCATTTGGGGCGATTCATCTGTTGATCCTCTCACACAAGCAGTTGTTCAGAATTCGCTTGGTCGATTACACCTGAGTCAGCGACGATTTGATGATGCACGTATACAGTTTGAGCAAGTGTTAATCCTGCTGAAGAATAACTACACAGATGACCACCCGTATGTTGAAAAGGCGATAAACAACCTCGCTAACCTGAAAGCTGAACATGAGAAGGATGGCATGTATGATGAATTGGTGCAGGAATTTAGTGTTCGTTCGCCAAAACACATGTGAGTTTAATATCTGATTATCTTATAAATACCAGGAACAAATAATGTTGAACAGAATAATTTTCACTATGCTCTCGGGGTCATTACTGGTAAGTGGCTGTACTCACAACCGGCCTCCGTTGGACATATCCAATGAAACATTTACTACAAAAATTACAGACAATGGTATCAAACTGTTTGTCTACCAGTTGGATATGGAAATGCCTGGTGGTGAATATGGCAAATCAGGGGGCGGGCCTCCTTCGGGTGGTCAAGGTGGCAAAGGTGGCCCACCCATGCATGGTGGTAGAGGTGGCGGTGATCAGGATGATGGTGATAACGAGGTTAATTTAATGCTGGCCAATAAATTAAAAGAGAACAGGTTCTGCCGTAATGGTTACATCGAACTAGACCGTTACCATCTCTACACTGGAGCGATTAAAATTCGTGGTGAATGCGAAGAAGGTGCAACTACAGCAGATCGTAAGGCTTTTCCGAATAGTTGAGGCAACTTCGCAAAATCTACACGACTTTTATTCCGAGAAAGTGAGCTCGCATAAAAAGTGGTATTCAAGCCCCAATGGAAATTGAGAAATGAAAAAGGAGTGAGCCACTGTACCGTTCGAATAAGTCTAGCCTGATTCCTCATACTTATAACCCACACCATAAACTGACCTGATGAGCTCTGGATTACTGTGGTGCTCAGCAATTTTTTTACGCAGGTTTTTTACATGGCTATCGACGGTACGATCAGTCACGATGCGGCGATCTTCGTACACCTTATCCATCAACTGTGAGCGGGAAAAGATTCGTCCTGGCTGCTCAACTAACGTGGACAAGAGACGAAATTCGACCAGTGTTAATTCTAAAGCTTGACCTGAGACTGTCGCCAGCATCTTTTCAGCATCCAGGGTAATTGTACTGCCGCCCTGATACTGAGGTTGTTTTCGAATGGCGAGTGTACGGAATAGTGCCTTGACCCGTGCCATCACTTCACGCGGACTAAACGGTTTGCAAACATAGTCATTGGCCCCGATCTCCAGCCCCAGCACACGATCAATCTCCTCGATTCGGGCAGTGATCATAATGATCGGTACTTCACTAAATTTTCTTAACTCCTGGCAGATGGTGATGCCGTCCTTACCCGGTAACATCAGATCCAGCAGGATCAGATCGGGACTGTTCTGTCGAACCCAATCTACCACTTCGCTGCCATCATCAATCCAGTGTGTGTTGTAGTCATTGTTTTTTAGATAGTCTTGCAAAATCTGTGCAATCTTGGCTTCATCTTCAACTACCAGCACAGTAAGCTGTGAATTTTGTGTATTCATTTATGCATCTCTGATTTGATCGGTAACTGCAAACTAATCTTAAGGCCACCCAGAACAGATGGCTCAGCAGTCAATTTACCACCATGTGCCTTGGCAATACTTTGCACAATAGATAAGCCCAGACCTGATCCGCCATGTTCTCGACTGCGTGAGCGATTCACCCGGAACAGCCGATCAAAAATATGGGGGATCAGTTCAGCCGGTACACCTGGGGCGCTGTCTTCTATATGGATAGCCAATGTCGCGCCAACCTCACAATATACTTTTATCTCGCCACCAGCATCGGTATAGCGCAGGCTATTCTCCAGCAGATTGGTGA
>JASJFV010000059.1:0-4405 GCA_033791885.1 Gammaproteobacteria bacterium
TTGTCAATTAGCCGGACCATAATAGAAGCGCATGGTGGGACTATGTATACTGATGTTTCAGGGCAATATACTCTGATTGGGTTTGCCTTACCAAAATCCACCGATAGTTGAGTTGAATTAGATACATACTATGCAAGAGACAGAAGAAGATAGGGCGATTGTTTTTATTGTCGATGATGATGCCAGTGTCCGTGATTCATTACGCTGGTTGATTGAATCTGTACAACTCCAGGTGCAGTGTTTTGCTACGGCCCAGGAGTTTCTCCAGGGCTATCAGAACCAGCAGACAGGTTGCGTTGTACTGGACGTTCGTATGCCTGGCCTCAGTGGTCTCGATCTGCAGGAGGAACTCAGGCAGCAGGGATTTGTTCTTCCTGTGATAATTATTACCGGACATGCCGATGTACCGATGGCAGTCAGGGCATTCAAATCAGGTGTTTTTGATTTTATAGAGAAGCCATTCAATGACCAGCATTTGATTGATCGAATACACCAGGCTATAAATAAAAGCCGCAGCCAGAAAGTAAACATTCAACGCTGGCAGGATGCCCGGGATAGATTGCAAAAACTAAGCAGCAGGGAAGTCCAGGTACTCGACTGTATTGTATCGGGCAGTTCTAACAAGACTATGGCGCGTGAACTGGATATTAGCGTCAAAACCATAGAAACCCATCGGGCAAACCTCATGTCAAAGATGCAGGCAGGATCGGTCTCTGAACTCGTACGTATTGCACTGCTGGCTGAAAGAGGGAAAGAAGGGTAAAGACCGAGTAGTGAAAACTTAAATAAAAAAGCAGGTTCTCCGCTCAGCATATCAGTAAAACTTACTTTCTACTGTATACCCTGAGAATATATCCTTGATATTTTATCCTTTATTTTTCTTTCATCTTAAATTCCCGTAGTAAGGGAATACCCTGAATCGCCTCCCAAAACAACCCAATAGTTTTCCAGTCTCAAATTGTTTCTAATTCTCTGCACTTAATGAAATACACTATTTAACAACAGTATTTACGTGTTTTGCCTTATTGCCTGCGGCCTCAGTGATTTTATGCAGAGGATAAGCAGGTTGGAATGAATGGATTCGAAAAGTCCGCTCAATTAAAAAGTAAAGACAGAACAGGGTAAGGCAAAATGCACGTGCTGCCTGGCGATCAATATCGTACAAGGCAGATAATGCAGCAACGATTTTTCCGTTGTTGAAGAATTTTTCTTGGGAGTTTGTGGCGCACTTCGGTGCGCCATTTTTTTGCCTGTAAATATTACACCAGGACCTGTTGCTGTCTTTCCCAACTCGGCACAGTAACAGCAACGCTCCTGTTGTAGAATGCTACTATCGTTTTTCAGCCCTATGCTAACACCAGGAAAATAATACTGTGCATCGTCGCCGTACCGAAGCCTTGCCTGAAGACATTCACTACAGGCAAACACTTAAACTGCTGATACCTTATATCTGGCGTTACAAATGGCGCGCCTTGCTGGCATTGCTGTTAATGGCCGTTGCAAAGCTTGCCAATGTTGGCGTGCCACTGATTTTGAAGGACGTGGTTGATAGCCTGGATCCTACCCGAGCCATCCTGCTTGTGCCTGTCTTCCTGTTAGTCGCCTATGGCTTGCTGCGCTTTATGACCATTTTGTTCGGCGAACTGAGAGATGTCGTCTTTGCCCGCGTAATCCAGAATACAATGCGAAATACAGCGCTAGAGGTATTTAGCCATTTGCACAGGCTTTCACTGCGTTTTCACCTTGATCGCCAGACGGGTGGGCTGTCACGGGATATAGAGCGAGGTGTGGCAGGCATACGTTTTCTGATGAATTTCATGCTGTTTAATATCCTGCCGACCTTATTTGAGATCGGGCTGGTTATTACCATTTTGTTAAAGCGCTTTGATGCACGCTTCGGGCTTGTCGTCATTATTACCTTGTCTGTTTATATTATTCTGACATTAATGATTACAGAGTGGCGCATGGCTTTCCGACGTAAGATGAATCTGATGGATTCAAAAGCCAATACCTCTGCAATCGACAGCCTGATTAATTTCGAGACAGTCAAATATTTCAACAACGAAGATTTCGAACTGCATCGTTATGATGAGTCAATGCGGCAGTGGGAAACAGCGGCGGTTCGCAGCACGACTTCACTTGGATTGTTGAATTCTATGCAGGGACTGGTGATTGCTATTGGCGTAACTGTCATGATGCTGCTGGCGGCAGATGAGGTCGTCAAAGGATCCATGACCGTCGGCGACCTTGTGATGGTCAATGCCTTTTTATTGCAACTCTTCATACCGCTGAACTTTCTTGGTTTTGTTTACCGTGAAATTCGCCATTCTCTGGCAGATATGGAGCGTATGTTCAAGTTATTGAAAACACCGGCTGAAGTAGAGGACAGGGATGACGCCAGCGATCTCGAACTGGATCAGGCCAGTGTTTCATTTGACAATGTAGGCTTTTCCTATGATAAGCGCCGACAGATACTAAATGGTGTTTCATTCAAAATACCATCGGGAAAAACCGTCGCTGTGGTTGGGCACAGCGGTGCTGGTAAGTCGACCCTGTCACGCCTGCTCTACAGATTCTATGATGTCAGTGACGGCAAGATAGCAATAGATGGGCAGAATATTCGTGATGTATCACAGCAAAGTGTGAGGCGTGCGATTGGTATTGTTCCCCAGGATACTGTGCTGTTTAACGATACGATTTTCTACAATATTGCTTATGGCCGACCGGGATCGGCTAAAGAAGACGTCATCAGGGCGGCTAAGCACGCGCATATCCATGATTTTATAGATTCACTGCCAGACGGTTACGATACTATGGTTGGAGAACGTGGCCTGAAATTATCCGGTGGCGAGAAGCAACGTGTGGCGATTGCGAGAACTATATTAAAAGCCCCGGCGATCCTGGTTTTTGATGAAGCCACTTCAGCCCTGGACAGCGCGACTGAAAAAAATATCCAGTCTGAACTGGATGAAATATCGTCCAATACCACAACATTGATCATTGCGCACAGATTATCTACCGTGCAACACGCGGATGAAATACTGGTTATGGAAAATGGGCAAATAACCGAGCGAGGCACGCACAGTGAACTGCTGGAATTGGCGGGTATCTATAGCCGCATGTGGGCTTTGCAGAAGGAAGCGGAAACAACTTGAGATTTCAGTTTTCTGTTTATGTGTAGGCAGGATGCGGTCCTATCGACTGATGGGCTAATACTGCTTAAATACTACTTCAACGGAACAGCTGTTGGCCTGCCCCATGGATTGCGTAAATAGTGAGGCTGAGATTGACGGATTTGCCGGTTAATTTTTGGTAATCGCTCAATATCACTGGCAGGACCGCGATAGGTTGTAACACAGCCGCTGCCTGAAAGATTGCGATCACCACGGACACTGCCGGCGCCGCAGGTCTGTGTCAGAGAGCCATTGCCTCGATATCGGTTATTGTATTGATACGGGTTTGAGCCATAGCTCGGGTAGACGCCGCCTGGGTAATAGGTGCCGCCAGATTGATAAACCCCGCCTGGAGAATAGCTATTGCCATAGGTAATGCTGCCACCATTACGATGTTCCTGGCATGATTTACACTCTCTCGCCAGAGCAGCAGAGTTGAGCAGTAACAGTATCGTACAAACAAATATCCATCTGCTTTGCATTGGGAAAGCCTCAGGTGTGTTGTGTAAGTTTAATTCATCCGCATATGGGCAGTATAGACGATGATCATGAAGCAGTTACAGTTGTTAAAAATCCTGGATTTGATCCTCTGTACTTATGCTGAGACTGAAGCAGGCAATGGCTGCACCATGAAATTCCTGCAATAGAGTAACTATTACAAGCATTTATAGGTGCGCTATTGCAGGGTAGGAGTCTAAATCTGTTTCAGCCTTAAACTGTCAGCGCAGCCATAATTCTGGCAATTCAGCGTTAAAAGTGCTTCAATGTATCATTGATTTTCCCGGATTTTTCTCCCGGATATTCTTCCAAGGAGCTTTGTATGATTTCTCAGAAAACTTATTTGATATTCTTGCTGACGGGCATAGTGGCCATTGCAGGCAGTATAGGCCAGGCCAGTGCACAGCAACCAAACTATCCATCTATGCAAAGGTTTGACTCGGCTGCAACCCCACCAGCTGCACCTGTACGAGATCAGAGGCAATATCCGCCGCAACAACAGCCTCAGTATCGTCCACAGTATCAGCCACAGTATCGTCCACAGTATCAGCCACAGTATCAGCCACAGGATCAGCCACAGTATCAGCCACAGTATCAGCCACAGTATCAGCCGCAAGCAGGTGGTTATGGTGGGCCTGGCTATGGTCGGCCACCTGTGCCTTACGGTGGGCCACGCCCTTATGGGCAGGGCGCTCCCTATGCAGGCCCTTATGGTGGCAGATCAGGGCCCTGGA
>JASJFV010000060.1:0-3575 GCA_033791885.1 Gammaproteobacteria bacterium
TAATGAACCCTGGCAATACCTGGCTCAGCCCGGTGCTGTATTATATTTTCAAAATAACCTTCTCACCATCAGCACCCGTCACTATATTCGCGATGAAAACTATATGCAAATCAGTAATGACTTACAGAAAAAACTGCTGGCCGAGGAAGAAGAATTACATTCTGTAAAACACAGTCTGCAGCATATGGAAAAGGAAATTCTCAAACACATGTGGGAATTGCGTCGCCACCAGAGGTAATATGATGAATCAGCAACAGGAACTTCGAAAACAGGTCGAGCAACAGGCCCGACGTATGAAGCAGGCAGAACAGGACCGGCCCACCCTGATTGGACAAACTGTTTATATTGGCACACTGGGATTGCTGTTTGTGCTGCCGGTGGTGGCTGGTGCCTATTTTGGACGCTGGCTGGATGCGATGGCATCCGGTTACTCGGTTCGCTGGACGGTTAGCCTGATCCTGTTAGGTGCGTTTATCGGTATGGTTAACGTATATTATTTTATTAAGGAATAACATCATGGGTGAAGACAGTCTGTTTATTCGGCCCATATTTGAACTGGGGCCAGTACAGCTAACCAGTACGGTGCTTACCACCTGGGTGATGATGGCCATCATCGGCGGCCTTGTCTGGCTGGTAACACGGCGACTGCAAATGAGACCCAATCGATTACAAACTCTGGTCGAAGCAATTGTGTCGATTATTGAAGAATCAATACGCGACATTGCTCCCCAGCATGTTCAGCAAATCATGCCATTTATCGGTACCCTGTGGGTGTTTATTGTGATCGCCAATTTGATTGGGCTTATACCTGGTATGCATTCACCTACACGGGATCTATCGGCTACGGCAGCCATAGCCTTTCTGGTTTTCCTGTCGGTACACTGGTACGGGATTCGCATACAGGGCTTAAAAAATTATCTACTGCATTATCTAAAACCCAGCCCGCTACTTTTACCATTTAACTTGATCAGTGAAGTAACGCGCACCATCGCCCTGGCGGTACGTCTGTTCGGCAATATGATGAGCCTGGAAATGGTGGCGCTGCTAATTTTAATAGTAGCCGGTTTTCTGGTACCCGTGCCGATACTCATGCTGCATATTGTAGAAGCACTGGTACAGGCTTATATCTTTGGCATGCTAGCGCTCATCTATGTCGCTGGCGGCCTGCAATTTCAACAATTACGACAACAAAAACAAGGAGCAAATCATGCCTGACTTAACTGTCTTTGTACAAACCTCTACGCTAGCGGCCATTATTGGTATTGCTGTGGGTGTCAGTGTGCCGGCCATCGCCATGGGCTGGGCCATCAGTCGTGCCATGGATGCACTGGCGCGTCAGCCGGAAGCAGAAAAATCTATTATGCGCACTCTGTTTATCGGTCTGGCGATGGTTGAATCGCTGGCCATCTATGTACTGGTCATCGTGCTGATCGTGTTGTTCCGCAATCCATTACTTGAGTACCTGACGCAATAACCAGCCGCAATGATCGACCCTAATAATTATGGTAAGTAAAATCAACAAAAGGAGTTTTAACATTGGAACTTAACTGGTCCACCTTTCTGTTAGAGATTATCAATTTTCTGGTCCTGGTCTGGATCCTGAAACGGTTTTTATATCAGCCAGTACTGGATGTCATAACGCGACGTCGTGCTGCTATCGAAAACCAGCTGACAGAAGCCAGGCAACATCATGTCGATGCCGATGCCTTAAAAAAACAGTATGAACATCGTCTCGCCGACTGGGAACAGGAACGTCAGAAAGCCATGGATAAGTTGCTGCATGAAATCGAAGAAAACCGACTTCAACAACTGGGGAACCTGAAGACAGAACTTGCTCAGGAAGAAGAAAAAAATCGTGTAGCCAGATCACGACAGGATAAACAGGTCATACGTGAAATTGAACAGCGCGCATTGCAACAGGGTGCACAATTTGCCTCCCGACTACTTGCCGAGGCAGCGGGACCGGAACTGGAAAACCGTTTATTTGATTTACTGTTAGATGGCCTGAACGTTATGTCTGCTGACCAAATCAGTGTACTCGATAATAAATGGGGAGAGCCACCTGAACGTGTCCTGGTCACCAGTGCTTACCCGCTGGCAGACGATAAACACCATCGATTAGAAGATATCCTGTCCAGAGTAACCAGTTTGACAGTCCCTGTGCACTATGAACAGGATGCCGAATTACTGGCCGGGCTGAACATCACCATCGGTGCCTGGGTACTGCAATTGAATGTGCGCGATGAATTGCAGGGTTTTATGGAATTTGCCCATGTTGAACACTGATTTCAAAACAGCCGAGTTAGTTGACCGACAGGCCGACTGGCTAAAAGATTATCGCCCGTCAATACGCATCAAAGAACAGGGCAAAGTAATTTCAATCGGTGATGGCATCACCTGGATCAGCGGCCTGCCCTCGGTGGCAATCGATGACATACTGTCTTTTGAGGATGGCAGTCGAGCCATGGTGTTTGACCTGACTGAGAATCAGGTCGGTGCCGTGCTCCTGCACCAGACAAACCAGTTAACCGCCGGTACCACGGTCTTTCTTACCGGTAAGCTGTTAAGCGTGCCGGTCGGCGACAGCCTGCTAGGCAGAGTGATTGATCCGCAGGGCATCCCTCTCGATGATCAATCTTTACCGCTCCACCTACCGTGGCAGCGCCTGGAGGCGAAATCACCTGCCATCATGGCACGTGATTTTGTGCGTAAACCCATCTACACCGGCATTAAAATTATCGATACATTAATCCCCATCGGTAAGGGGCAGCGTCAGTTGCTTATCGGTGATGAAGGCCTTGGCCGCAGTTCGATTGCGTTGGATACGGTGATAAACCAGCAGGGTCAGAATGTTCGCTGTGTCTATGTGCTGATAGCTCAGAAGCGTAGCAAGGTGGTGAATATTATTAATACGCTGCGTGATTATAATGCGCTGGACTACACCACGGTGGTGGTCGCCGAAGCCAGTGGATTACCCGGTCTGCAACATTTAGCCCCTTTCGCCGGCTGTGCCATCGCCGAATTCTGGATGCAGCAGGGACATGATACTTTGGTGGTTTATGATGACCTGACGACACACGCCAAAACCTATCGTGAACTTTCATTATTATTACGCCGACCACCCGGACGGGAAGCATTTCCTGGTGATATTTTTTCCGTTCATGCCAGATTACTTGAACGTGCCACCTGTCTTAATGCTGCACATGGTGGTGGCACTATGACCGCACTGCCTATCGTCGAAACAAACCAGGGAGAAATAGCCGCTTATATTCCCACTAACCTGATCTCCATTACCGACGGCCAGATTTATCTCGACCACACACTTTTTGTCAGCGGTTTTCGCCCGGCGATAGATATAGCCCGCTCTGTCTCCCGTATCGGCGGTGCTGCACAACATCGTCGCATCAAAGAAGAAGCCGGGCGTTTGAAACTCGACTATCTGCAGTTTCTTGAACTGGAAGTTTTCACACGTTTCGGAGCACGCCTTGAAGCCTCTATGGAAGCCACCATTAAACGTGGCCGGGTGTTGCGAGAAATTTTTAAGCAGGAACGATTGATGCCGCTGCCAGTAACCG
>JASJFV010000061.1:0-14274 GCA_033791885.1 Gammaproteobacteria bacterium
AAAGACAACTCAAATTCAGAGAAGAAATATTAAAATGTACACGGCCAACATAAGAGAAAAGATTAAGCAGGCTATGGCACAGAAATATATAAGAAATATGGCCTCTTTCTCGACAGTGGCGTGAAAACGCTGGATAATTAAGGGTTATGTGCGATTGCGGCGAAAGTTATGTTTGCTACATCATATTTAATGGTTTTTATTATAGTTCTGGGATGAATAAATGAATATTACTGTGGTTGGGACAGGTTATGTCGGGCTGGTATCAGGTACCTGTCTTGCTGAAGTTGGAAATCATGTGCTTTGTATCGATATTGACCAAAGCAAAATCGACCACCTGAATAATGGTGAAATTCCGATATATGAGCCAGGTCTCGAGGAACTGGTTAAAAAGAATGTTCAGGCAGGACGTTTATCATTTTCTTCGGATATCAAGCAAGGTGTTGATTATGGCTCGATTATCTTCATTGCAGTCGGCACACCGCCTGATGAAGACGGATCTGCAGACCTGAAGTATGTGCTTGCTGTTGCCAGCGATATCGGTAAACACATGAACGATTACCGGGTTGTTGTCACCAAATCCACGGTACCGGTCGGAACGGCCGATAAGGTTAAAAATGCTGTCAATACTGCGCTGCAGGAGAAAGGTTCAACAACCAGTTTTAGCGTTGTTTCCAATCCGGAGTTTCTTAAGGAAGGTGCGGCCGTCGATGATTTCCTTAAACCGGATCGCATCGTTGTGGGTGCTGAGGATGAGCGGGCAATTCAATTGATGCGTGATCTTTATGCACCATTTAATCGAAATCACGAACGCACCATCATCATGGATATTCGATCTGCAGAGATGACTAAATATGCTGCCAATGCAATGCTGGCAACGAAAATTTCTTTCATGAATGAGATGGCCAATCTTGCAGAACTGCTTGGAGCCGATATAGAAAATGTAAGGCATGGTATAGGAGCAGATCCTCGAATAGGTTATTACTTTATCTACCCGGGTTGCGGGTATGGCGGATCCTGTTTCCCCAAGGACGTCCAGGCATTACACCGTACGGCAAAATCAGTTGGCTACAATGCGCAAATTCTGGATGCTGTTGAGGCTGTCAACAAGCGCCAGAAATCAGTCATTGTAGATAAAATTGTTAAGCGATTTGGTGATAATCTGCAGGGCAAGAAGTTTGCTGTATGGGGCCTGGCGTTTAAACCTGAAACAGATGATATGCGTGAAGCGCCTAGCCGAACAATCATTGAAGCCTTATGGCAGCTTGGTGCAACGATTTCCGCCTACGACCCGGTTGCAGAAGAAGAAGTAGAGAGAATCTACGGCAAAAGAGATGACCTTTCTCTGGTGTCAGACCCATATGATGCACTGACTAACGCTGACGCACTGATCGTAGTGACAGAATGGAAGGTTTTCCGCAGCCCTGATCTTGATACTATGCTTGGTCGAATGAAGACACCGGTAATCTTTGACGGCAGGAACATTTTTCAACCCGAACTTATTAGAAAATCTGGTTTTGAATACTTTGGCATAGGCAGATAGTAGCTCCTCCTAAATGGATAAATTTCTCAAAAAAGCCCTGGATGCTCGAGTCCTGGTTGTTGGCGATGCCATGCTGGATCGTTACTGGCTCGGTGATGTAAACCGTATATCGCCGGAAGCACCGGTGCCGGTGCTGGCAATTTCAGATAGCGAGGAGCGCGCCGGTGGTGCAGCTAATGTTGCGTGTAATATTTCAGCCCTCGGAGCTCAATGTGACTTGATTACTGTTGTTGGTGATGATGATGCCGCGCACAGTCTGGAGCGGCTGCTTGAAGAAAACGGAGTGACAACAGGCTTTATTCGTGACACAGGTCATGTCACGACAGTAAAACTTCGATTATTATCCCGTAATCAACAGTTGTTGAGAGCCGATTTTGAACAACAGCCTGGCGATGTTTTTATTGTCGAAACTTTGGAACGCTTCCAGCAGCATCTGCAAAACGCAGATATCGTTTTGTTGTCAGATTATGGCAAAGGCGTGTTGCGTGACGTAGATCAAATGATTGCTATTGCAAAAGCGAATGGTTTGAAAGTACTGGTTGACCCTAAAGGGCGCGATTTTTCACGTTATCGTGGTGCCACTATGATTACACCAAACAAGCATGAGTTTGAGGATGTCGTGGGTCCATGCGCATCACTTGATGACATGGCAATCAAGGCTGCTGAACTGCTGAAAATTATTGAAGTGGAATTTCTTCTGATTACTCTCAGCGAGAAGGGTATGGCACTTTTTAATAATGAGGGCCTGGTATTTCACCAGAAAGCACGTGCGAGAGAAGTATTTGATGTCAGTGGTGCAGGAGATACTGTTATCGGTGCTATGGCTGCGATGCTGGCTGCGGGTGCCGGATACCAGGATGCGGTGCATATAGCGAACGCTGCTGCTGCTATTGTTGTCGGCAAGCTCGGTGTTGCGACGGCGTCAGCTGATGAAATAATGATTGAGATTGGTAAAGAGGAAAAAGCATGATTGTAGTTACCGGCGGTGCAGGCTTTATTGGGGCCAATATCGTTAAAGGTCTGAATGACAGTGGCCGTGATGATGTTATTGTCGTCGATAACCTGGAAAAGGGAGAAAAATTTCTCAACCTGGTGGATTTAAGTATTGCTGACTACATCGATAAGCGTGCCTTCATTGATATGATTAATGGTGGTGAGTTCGAAGGTCAGGTTGAAGCAATCTTTCATCTTGGTGCCTGTTCAGACACGATGGAATATGATGGCCTGTACATGATGTCGAATAACTATGATTATTCGAAAACACTTCTGCATTTCTGTCAGAAGAACAAAGCTTCGTTCATCTATGCCTCATCTGCTTCAGTGTACGGTGCTGGCCCGGTTTTTCGTGAAGCACCTGAATTCGAATCTCCGCTTAACGTATACGCCTACTCCAAATTTCAGTTTGATAAATATGTGCGTCGTATGTACGACGATCGTACAGCGCCAATTGTTGGCCTGCGCTACTTCAATGTTTATGGTGACCGTGAACAACACAAGGGGCGTATGGCTTCGGTGGCTTTCCATTTTACCAATCAGTATAAGAAAACCGGTTATGTCAGTCTGTTTGAAGGTATAGATGGCTATGAAAATGGTGCACAGCTGCGTGATTTTGTTTCTGTTGAAGATGTTGTTGATCTGAACCTGTTCCTGTTTGCAAATCCATCCATCAGCGGTATCTTTAATGTTGGCACAGGACGCTGTCAGTCATTTAACGATGTGGCTGTAGCTACGATTAACCAGTGCCGCGCAGAAGAGAACGAAGAGTCACTTGACCTGCAGGCGCTACAGCAGCAAAACATCATCCGCTATATTGAGTTTCCTGAAGCCCTGAAAGGTAAATATCAAAGCTTTACTGAGGCAGATATATCCGCTTTACGGTCTGCAGGCTACGAGCACAAATTCCTCACTGTAGAAGAAGGCGTCAGCCGTTACGTCGGGCGTTTGCTAGATAAGCTGACCCAGGACTGAAGGCAAATATCTCAAGTATATTATTTATCGGGGCAAACAAATGGCAAAAACATATATCGTAACCGGTGGTGCAGGGTTTATAGGGTCTGCTGTGGTCAGAACAATTGTTGAGTCCAGTGACGATAACGTAGTCAATATCGATAAACTGACATATGCCGGTAATCTGGACTCATTGCTTCCCGTCGCTGAAAACCCGCGTTATCATTTTCTGCAGGCTGATATCTGTGATAGCAAGGCGATGGCAGAAGTCTTTGCTGAACACCAGCCAGATGCCATTATGCACCTTGCAGCAGAGTCCCATGTTGATCGTTCAATCGACGGGCCTGGTGATTTCATCCAGACAAATATTGTCGGCAGCTACACATTGCTTGAAGCGGCGCGGCAGTATTGGAATAGCTTGCAGGCTGATAGAAAAGAGGCGTTTCGTTTTCATCACGTATCAACCGATGAAGTCTATGGCAGCCTCGGTGATGAAGGCATGTTCCTCGAAACCACTCCTTACGATCCAAGTTCACCGTATTCTGCCAGCAAGGCCTCTTCAGACCACCTGGTGCGGGCATGGAATAGAACATTTGATCTGCCGGTAGTCTTAACCAACTGTTCAAATAATTATGGTCCCTATCAGTACCCGGAAAAACTGATACCGCTGATCCTGCAGAAGGCGCGTGCAGGTGAAGCTCTGCCGATATATGGCACCGGAGAAAACATACGTGACTGGTTATATGTCGACGATCATGCGAGAGCGCTTATACTGGTCATGAAACAGGGCAGCGTAGGTGAAACCTACAATATAGGCGGGCACAACGAAGTGACCAATATTGATGTTGTTCGAACGCTGTGTGCTATTCTGGATGATCGTGAACCGGCAAAAAATGGCAAACCCTATGCGGATTTGATTACTTATGTCACTGACCGGCCTGGACACGATATGCGCTATGCGATTGATGCCAGCAAGATTCAGCGTGACCTCGGCTGGACGCCCGAAGAAACATTTGAAACCGGTCTGGCAAAAACTGTTGACTGGTACCTCGCCAATCAGCAATGGATAGATCGAGTGCTTGATGGTTCCTATATGGGGCAACGACTTGGGGCTGGAAACTAATATGAAAGGTATTATTCTCGCAGGTGGTTCCGGTACGCGTCTCTACCCGGTTACCAGGGTGGTTTCCAAGCAGTTGTTGCCGGTGTATGACAAACCGATGATCTATTATCCGCTGTCGACCCTGATGCTGGCCGGCATTCGCCAGATACTGATTATCTCAACACCTGAAGACACACCGCGTTTTGAAGAACTACTTGGTGATGGCAGGCAATGGGGCATTGAACTTGAATATGCGGTTCAGGATCATCCTGGCGGCCTGGCACAGGCGTTTCTTATCGGTAAAAAGTTTATTGGCGACTCATCCGTTTCACTGGTACTCGGTGACAATATTTTTTATGGTCATGACATGTCATCTATGCTGATGCGCGCTGCGTCTATTTCAGAGGGAGCGACGGTCTTTGCTTACCCTGTTCAGGATCCCGAACGTTATGGCGTAGTGGAGTTTGATAAAAAGGGTAATGTCCTCAGCCTGGAAGAAAAACCTGAGCAACCTCGCTCACGCTATGCGGTAACTGGACTGTATTTCTATGACAACACGGTTGTCGACTATGCAGAAAGCATTAAACCTTCACCACGTGGCGAACTGGAAATCACTGATGTCAATAAATGTTATCTCGAAAGCGGCAAGCTTTCAGTTGAGTTGATGGGGCGGGGTAGTGCCTGGCTGGATACCGGCACGCATGAATCATTGTTACAGGCATCTGCTTTTATTGAAACACTGGAAAGCCGGCAGGGGCTAAAGGTGTCATGCCCGGAGGAGATTGCTTTTCGAAAAAGCTATATTAACCAGGCTCAGCTGTTCAAGCTTGCGGAGGTTATGTCAAAAAATGCCTATGGTCAGTATTTGAAGCTGGTCGCTGAAGAAGGATTATGATTATTACCGTGGCATTTCTCTTGACTAGAGATTATCTAGAGTAGTCTGTCTATGGAAGGAATAAATGACAGTCTCAATCCGAAGGGCATTTTTACCTCCCTGGTCAAGTATCAATCACTGATACGACAGTTGGCGAAACGTGAAGTCTCGAGTCGATATCGAGGGTCAGTAATGGGTTTTTTCTGGACTCTTCTGAACCCCTTACTAATGCTGACGATCTATACCTTTATATTTGGCTATGTTTTTAAAGCTCGCTGGGGTGATATGAACCTCGGCGATGGTGGTTTCGCTCTGACATTATTTTGTGGCTTGATAGTGCATGGCGTTTTTGCTGAATGTATAAATCGAGCTCCGACGCTTATTTCTAGCAATGTTAATTACGTAAAAAAAGTAGTATTCCCGGTCGAGATACTCCCCTGGGTAACTATTTATGCGGCTTTTTTTCATGCTCTGATGAGTTTTCTGGTCTTGTTAATATTTAGTCTAATAGTAAATGGAAATATCCCGATAACTGCACTTTGGCTGCCTGTTGTTCTGGCGCCCTATGTTATTTTCCTCGTTGGGTGCCTGTGGCTTTTTTCAGCGCTAGGTGTTTATCTCTCTGATATACAGCAGCTGATGGGTGTTATGACGACTGCATTATTATTTCTCAGTCCCGTGTTTTACCCCATTTCTGCCTTACCAGAGATCCTGCAAGGATGGATTTATCTGAATCCTCTGACATTGATCATGGAACAGAGCAGGGAAGTACTTCTCTGGGGTCATAGCCCTGATTTCAAGTTACTCTTCCTCTATAGCATTGTAGCGCTGGCGATAGCTATTTTTGGATTTGTCTTATTCCAGAAAAGTCGCAGAGGCTTTGCCGATGTCCTCTGAGACTGTTATTCGCATTGAAAATCTTTGCAAGACCTACCGTGTTTATAATCGGCCAATTGACCGTGTACTGGAATCATTGTTTTTTCGTACAGGTCTTCGTCAGTCTGGTACTCGCTTTCGAGAAATAAAGGCCCTTAAGCCAATTGATCTTGAGATATGCCGGGGAGAAACAGTTGGGATTATCGGACGCAATGGCTCAGGTAAATCGACTTTATTGCAGATGATCAGCGGTACCTTGTATCCCACAGCAGGGAATATTGAAGTGCACGGGCGTTTATCTGCATTGCTTGAGCTCGGCGCTGGTTTTAATCCAAATTTTACCGGTCGAGAAAATGCTTATTTGAACGGCACTATTGTGGGTTTCAGTCGCAGCGAAATGGAAAGTAAGTTTGAGGATATTCTTGAGTTTTCTGGGATTGGAGATTTTATTGATCAACCGGTAAGAACCTATTCGAGTGGTATGTTTGTCCGTTTAGCCTTTGCGGTGGCAATTCACCTTGATCCAGATATCCTTGTTGTTGATGAAGCCCTGTCGGTGGGTGATGTACGCTTCCAGAATAAATGTTTTCGGAAACTCAGAGAGCTAAAAGAGCAGGGGACCACTACTCTTTTTGTGACGCACTCTAGTGAATTGATTGTACGTCATTGTGATCGGGCGGTCTTATTAGAAAAAGGTGCAATTCATACGACAGGTCGCCCAGGTGATGTAGTTAATAAATATCTGAACTTACTGTTTAACAATGATGAGGGTCAGGTCAAAGGATTAAATACATCAGTCGAAACAATTCGCCATGAAGAAAATGGATTGATTGCTGATCGCGATGTTGATGGATGTAGCTTACGACCATTTTACAATACAGCAGAATACCGGTGGGGTGATCAGCGGGGCCAGATACAGGACTATGTATTGCTGATTAACGGTGAACCTGCAAAATCGATGTGCATGAGTGGTGATCGTATTGATTTATTACTGCGGGTCATATATACAAAAAAAGTCACCAAACCTATTCTTGGGATTACACTTAAAACATCAGATGGAATAGTTGTTTACGGTACCAATACAAGAGAACGAAATCTTGATGTCCCTATAGGTAGTCCTGGTAGTGAGATGATTATTCGATATAGCTTTGCAATCAATCTAATCGGTGGTGATTATTTTATTTCCCTTGGTCTGGCAGATGACGATGAACAAAAAGATAACCTGGCTGTTGACCGACGATATGATCTGATTCATATACAGGTAAAAGCAGACCAGGCTGATTTTGGGATATCTGCATTGAATATGGCAATGTCAATTGATAACACTCACTGAAGTTGTGAAGGGTGCTGATATGAGTGAAGAAGAAAATGTAATCAAGGTTATTCTGCGCCAAGGTAATATTACCCGTCAGTCTGCAATTATCGATCCCCATGTAGAACGACAGCGCCATTGTTTTGAGAATATTATTCCAGAGCAAAAAGAGCTGAACATATTGTTTGAACCGAAAGCCGGCTTTTGGAGAGATGGGTTTATTCACCTCTATCGAATTACCCTTAAAAAACAGACAGGGGAAGCAGATGAAACATTACTTCAATTTAACGACCCTGATGAAATTCTTGAGGGCTGTCAGTTCAATGATCTTCGTTACGGCCATTCTGCACTAGGTGAAGTGTTTGTTGTCACTGGTGAAAAGCCGTGTCTACAGCTGCAACTTCCAGATGTTGAAATTGAATCTTCACTGCAATTTTGTATAGAACTAAGTGCACCGTACTCTCTTGATTATGCGATTGCCCAAGATGGGTTTATAAATAATGAAAATACGTATATTAACCACATACGTGAGCTGGAAGAGGAACTAACTAAGCACAAGGAGTACAAGAAAGAGATTGAGGATATAAAGCGATCTAAAGCATGGCTGGTAATAGAAGCTTATCGCAGGTTTTCTACACAGCTGCCCGGCTTAATTCAATCCGCTCGTAATAAGACTTCCGGATTGAAGAAAACAGATAAGAGCCTCACAGATAAAAAAACTCCCGACACTGAAAATCAATACAAATACAGATTTAGCGAGATAGATTATAAACGTGTTAAATCTGAACTGCTCATGCTGGAATTCAACCCCCTGATTAGCCTGGTTATGCCTGTCTATAATGTTAACCCACAGTGGTTGGATAGGGCGATAGAAAGTGTCACCGCACAGCTGTATGAAAACTGGGAACTATGCATTGTCGATGATGCATCTAGCAGTGAAGAGACAATCGCTTATCTAAAAAATATTCGCCACCCGAGAATTAAAATACGATACCTGGAGAAAAACCGCAATATCTCCGCTGCGACCAATGAAGCGATACGATTTGCAAATGGTGAATATCTGGGGTTTATGGATAATGATGATGAATTGACAGTCGATGCCCTGTTTGAGTCAGTCAAGGCAATCAATGAGTATCGTGCAGACCTTGTCTATTCAGATGAAGATTTTATTGATCTTGATGGAGAATATATTGATCCTCATTTCAAAACTGACTACTCACCCGATTTGCTGCTGTCACATAATTACATCACACATTTTGTCGTTGTTAAAAAAGAACTGCTAGAAAATGTTGGTTTATTAAATAGCCGTTATGACGGAGCACAAGATCACGAATTGCTGTTGCGCCTGACAGAAAAAGCCAGGCAGATACACCATATTCAAAAAGTGCTTTATCACTGGCGTAGGATTGAAACATCAACCAGTTATAGTTCTGATGCAAAACCCGGTGCATTGATTAGTGCTCGCCGAGCCTTAGCAGACACACTAAAGAGGCGTGAGATAGACGCAAAAGTGCTCGATGAGAAAGCCCCCTTTTTTTTTCGTGTCAAAAGAAAAATAAATGGTACGCCATTGATTAGTATAGTGATTCCGTTCCGAGATAAACCTGATTTACTCGATATATGTGTTAACTCAATACTTGATCATTCTACCTGGGAAAACTACGAGATCATTGCGGTTTCTAACAATAGTCGCTCTAGCGAAACCTTCAGTGTTATTCATAAGTTGGAAGAGAAATCATCGCGTTTCCGAAGTATAGAGTTTAACGAAGAGTTTAATTTCTCGCGGATTGTGAACTTTGGTGTTAGCCAGTCAAAAGGTGAATACCTGCTAATTTTAAACAATGATACTGAGGTTATTAGCTGGGACTGGATGGAAGCAATGCTGGAACATGCGCAGCGTGAAGAAGTTGGAGCAGTCGGAGCAAAACTTCTCTATCCAAATGACACAATCCAGCACGCAGGAATTGTTATTGGTCTCGGTGGTTATGCAGGCCATGCGCATAAGCTGCTGCCAATTAATTTTCCCGGTTATTTTAATCTCCTGCATACAGTGCATAATGTTTCAGCAGTTACGGGAGCATGTTTTATGATATCCCGCGAGAAATATGATTCTGTTAATGGCTTCGATGAAGTGAACTTCAAGGTTGCCTATAACGATGTTGATTTTTGTCTGCGTCTGAGAGAAAAAGGTTTGCTAAATGTTTTTACTCCTTATGCCGAGCTTTATCACTACGAATCGATATCGAGGGGTTATGAGGATACAGAGGAAAAACAACAGCGTTTCAGTGGTGAGAAAGCAAGGCTCAGGGAGCGGCATGCAGATATCTTTGAGCAGGGTGATCCTTATTACAACCCAAATTTGACCCATGACGATGAGAACTATAGTCTGGCTAAGGTAAAGAAATAGTTAAACACGTACGGCATCTACGATGGCAACTATCATTGATCGTTTGAAAAATCTTACTCGCATGAATCGCAGGCGAGTCGATACCGTGTTGACGACGATTCATAAGAAACCTGCATTGATGTTTATCGTCAATATTTTTTTTCTAAGCATAAGTATGCTGATTCGATTGAGCAAACTCATACTTGGGCTGCTGGCGAGATTAGGCATATATTCAAATAAACAGCAGCTGAATATCGGGACATACAACGCACCACAGCCGTCTACAATGATGGCGCGTGCGATAAGTAAGCAACCCTCAGTTTTGCTGGTCGTTGAAGAATCCATTCCCCAATGTTTCCGTTATCGGGTACAGCAAAAACTGGAATTACTGAAAGCACTGCACTGGCGCTCTGAATGGTTATCGTGGCGAGATCTTGCTGATACATGGGAAAAGATTCATTTTTATGACGTAATTATCTTTTACCGGGTTCCTGGGTTTCCTGATGTCATTAACATCATGAAATATGCTGCAAGCCTTAACAAGATAATGATTTATGATCTCGATGATCTTATATTCGATGAGCAGCGTCTGGCAGAGAAGTTTACCGGTGGCACTGGGCAATTACTTGAAAGTGAACAAAAAGCGATGCTACAGGGTGCGACTCTGTATCGACAGGCAATTGCTAACTGCAGTTATGCGCTGGCTTCGACACCTATCCTTGCAGAGGAAATGGCGCAGGTGGTTGGTGAGGAAATCTGTACGGTGTTTCCCAATACTCTTGATAAAGGCCTGTTGGCACATGTTTACACTCCGCCTGTTCCAAGAAGCGATGACTTCGTTGATATTTTCTATGGCAGTGGAACCAAAACCCATGATGAAGATTTTGCCTCTATCGCCTCGGTTTTGAGCAGGATACTTAGCGAAAACGATAATACCAGGCTCATTATTGTCGGGCATCTGACGGTTCCGCCGGAGATGGCGAAGTTTTCTAGTCGTATTCGCACTTTGCCGATCATGCCTTTTGATTCTTATCTTACTGTTTTGTCACAGGCGAAGATATGTATAGCGCCGCTTGAACTGGGATTCTTTGCCGATTGTAAAAGTGAGATTAAGTGGATCGAATCATCCATGTTCAAAATACCTTGCGTGGTGTCATCCACACGGACTTATCGAGAAGTAGTTGACGATGGAATCGATGCTTTTTTAGCAGTAGACCTGCAGGAGTGGTACGAATCACTTGATAAACTTGTAAAGAATCCGAGGCTGCGTGTGTCTGTTGGTGAGGCTGCCTATGAAAAGGTTATGCAGAAATATGGTATCGATGCGATGAGTCGGCAGTTTAGTGGCATAGTAGGTAAATATATCGATCATGCAGTTGATATAGGTGTTGCAATTCATGCAACAAGGACTCGAAAGAAGTTGCTTTATGTAAATACAGTTTATCCTCCTTCTGCCATTGGTGGGGCAACTGTAGTGATGAAAAATATTATCGATGGAATCCAGCAACGGTATTCAGAGCGCTACGATGTGATGGTATTCACATGTGATGTTGAGAACCCTGTGCCATATCAGCTACGTGAGTATGAATATGAGGGAGTCAATGTTACAGCTTTGAGCATTCCTGCCAGCCCGGATCTCGAATGGAAGTACAGAGATGAGGAAATCGAGAGAATATTCAGTGAATATCTACTCTATCGAAAACCTGACCTTATTCATTTCCATAGTATGCAACGTCTGACAGCATCACCTTTAGAGGCGGCATTCAGTCAAGACATTCCTTATTTTGTTAGTGTCCATGATGCCTGGTGGATATCCGATCATCAATTTCTGATTGATGACAGCAGGCAGCCTGTAGATGAGTTGCAGCGGAACCCGCTTATTGCAGCTGATACAAGCAATGATATTGTCAGCACTCTGGAGCGTGCTGATCATTTGGCAAAGGTGTTAAGAAGTGCTTCATCTATCCTTGCAGTATCTGAGTATCAGGCTAGTCTGTATCAAAAGAATGGTTTTACAAATATTCTGACAAACAAGAACGGCGTTTCGATGTCTGCACGCAAACAAGCTACGTCCGGTGACAGCTCAAAACTAAGGTTGGCCTATCTTGGTGGTGTGTGTACTCACAAAGGCTACTATTTTTTAAAGGAAGTATTTTCACGCTATCACTTTAAGAATCTACTGCTCAGAGTGGTTGATTTTAATGCCGGAGAGATTCGTACTGAACACTGGGGCGAGAATTCTGTTGAACTGATTCCTCCGATTGAAATGGATGAAATGGAAGAATTTTACAATACCATTGATGTTGTTGTTGCACCTTCAATGTGGCCTGAAAGCTTTGGTCTAGTCTCGCGCGAAGCTGCCCTGATGGGGAAGTGGACGATAGTGAGTGATGCAGGGGGGCTGGCCGAGGATGTTATAGAAGAGAAAGACGGCTACGTTTTTTCAATCGGTGACAGTGATCATTTATTAGAAATATTATTATTGCTAAACAATGACATAAAGAAATATCTAGTTCCCCCAGATAATTACAATGATAAAGAGATTACAACTGTATCAATGCAGGTTGACGAACTTGATGCGTTGTATAGCGAGGTACTGAATGTCAGTAGTTAAATTATTGGTAAGGTTTTGTAACAATGATTAATGCCACTGTTGGATCAAGGTTTGGATAATTCACATAATCGTGCGGTTATTTTTGCTCACTATGATAAGCATGACAAGATAGATCCCTATGTCTATTTTTATCTGAGTGAGTTAAGAAAGCTATGCCGCACACTAGTCGTAATATCAACCGCGAAGTTATTAAAGAACGACCTGGATAAGCTTGAGAGTATGGGTTGTGAACTTATCCAGCGGGACAATCTTGGCTATGACTTTATGAGCTATAAGACTGGTCTTCAACATATTATTTACAAAGATTACGACGAGGTTGTTATTTGCAACGATAGTGTCTATGGACCATTTTTTGATTTAGATAAAATATTCCAAATGATGGAATCAGTACCCTGTGATTTCTGGGGAATGACATCTAATACTGATATTTCATATCATATTCAAAGTTATTTCGTTGTATTTAAGAAAAAAGTACTGAACTCGGTTGCTTTTCATGATTTCTGGGAAAGTCTAGAAACGCTGGATTCAAAAAGAGAGATTATCAGGCGCTATGAGGTTGGGCTGACACAGAGTCTGTCAAAATCTGGCCTTAAAACTGCTACATCTGCTGATTTCAAGCCAACATTGGCCGAACAGCTGATTTACTTATCAACAAGGTTCTCTATGGGCAAGGTCAAAGATAAAATTTATGCATTATTTCAGGGAGAGAATGTAATCCCAAAAATTAATAACACCCACAGTTTTTGGAAAGAGCTGATTTTGCATGGAAAAATGCCTTTTATTAAGGTTGAGCCACTTCGCGATAATCCCATGGAAGTAGATATAGCTGATTATGAAAATGTAATTTCAAGCATATCGGACTACGATACAGGATTAATAAAGAGGCACCTTTCCCGGATGACTGAAAAATAATTGCAGGACAGGTCGACAGTTAACCTATCGCAATTATCTGATCCAGCTAGTCATCAAGCTCCATTAGTGAAGTATTTGGCAATCAGGTAAAATGCTCCATATTCTTCATCCCTTATTTTTCTCTGCAACAGGAGATCACCATTGAAAATTTCAGTTATTCTTCCAGTATTCAATGAAGAGGAAAACCTCGTTGAGATGAATACTGAGATTACCGGGGTCCTGGGAAACATGGATGCGGACTATGAAATCATCTATGTCGATGACGGTAGTACTGATCGGAGTTTCGAAATTCTCAATTCTCTTCGGGAGGAAAATCAGAGAATCAAGCTCATCCAGTTTCGCCGTAATTTTGGTCAAACTGCAGGGCTGGCAGCTGGTTTTGATTATGCTAGTGGTGATGTCATCGTTACCATGGATTCAGATAGACAGAACGACCCGAATGACATTCCGATGATGCTGGACAAGATCAACGAGGGATACGACCTGATCAGTGGCTGGCGCTTTGACCGCCAGGATGCCTGGCTGTCACGGAAACTGCCCTCCAAAATGGCGAATTCTCTGATTTCAAAAATCACCGGTGTGAAACTACATGACTATGGCTGTAGTTTAAAAGCATTTCGAAAAGATGTAATAGAGAATCTTCGTTTGTATGGCGAAATGCATAGATTTATTCCAGCAATAGCGAGTTGGATGGGGGTTCGCATTGCCGAG